>JAJYGE010000307.1 GCA_021785155.1 Planctomycetota bacterium | reverse complement strand
CAAGCCGCCGGGGCGCAACAGGCCATGCCCATGCAACTCTGGCCGAAAATATAAAAAGTGCTGTGGTGCTTCGGAGTTCAGGACGAACGCCAGATAGTTACCGGATCGTAGACTGGCGGCGGTATTCGTGACTTTGCTTTGCGATCCGCATTGAGCGGCGGGAGCATGGCCCAGAGCAGCAACGTGTGGTGGCGTGTGTTTTGATGGTGTGGAGTAAAGTGCTTCTTTCCCAGGAAACAACGGACAAATTACGTTTGTTACTGCGTGACACGCAAAGCTACGAGTGTGGTGTCGTCGGTGCGGCGGTTGAGGCCCACGAAGCGGCGGGTCTCCCAGATCATGTTCTGACAAATTTGTTCTGCGGTACATTCCCGGTACCGCAGAAGTGTTTCACGCACGCGGGCCTTACCGAATTTCTCGCCGCTGAAGCTTACCGCGTCGCTCAAGCCATCGGTGTATATGAAAATGAGATCGCCGGATTGCAGTTGCAAAACTTCCTTGACGTAGCGTTCGGATGGGTCTACACCAAGCACCATACCGCCGGCCGAGAGTTCCTGGATTTTTCCATCGCGCACCAGCAGTGCCGGGTCATGTCCGGCCGCGCAATAGGTCAGTTGCCGACGGGCATAATTCAAGGTGCCATACCAGAGGGTAATAAATTCATTGCTGCGCGTGTCGGCAACCATGGCCCGGTTGACGCGGGCGATAATTTCATCAAGATCATAAATATCATTGGCATACGCGCGGATGGCGGCTCGCACGGAGGCCATTAACAGTGACGCGGGCAGGCCCTTTCCGACCACGTCCGCCACGGCAATGCCCAGTGTGGATGTGCCAAATTCGATGAAGTCGTAAAAATCTCCGCCGAGTTCAAAGCAGGGGGCATAGAGCGCTGCGATGTCAAAGCCGGGGACAACTGGTGCCCCGGCGGGAATCATGCGGCGCTGGACCTCCGCGGCAATTTGCACCTGCCGCTGGAGGCGTTCTTTTTCGACGGTTTCCTGCTGGAGTCGGGCATTTTCAATGGCTGCGGCGGCCTGGCCAGAAATGGATTGCAGCAGTTTAACTTCAAAATCAGAAAATTCCTTGCGTTCCGCGGAATAAACGCGCAAAACGCCCATGGGGCGGTCTTTATAAATTAAGGCCGTGCAAAGCACGGAAACAATTCCTTCCCGGCGACCATCATCGCGGTAAATAATTCGTGGATCGGTTGCGACATCCGGAATATACACCACTTTGCCTTCCAGCGCCTCACGGTCGATGCCACTTTGGCCGAGCATGATGGGGCCTTTGCGCAAATAGGCTTCTGAGAGGTTGTAAACACTTTTGATGACCATTTCGTCCCGCTGGTCATCAAGCAGCCGCAGCGAGCAGGCTTTGACATTCAGAGCCTCGGTTACGCTGAACGTTACGCGATCAAGTGTTTGCTGCAGGCCGCGGGCCTCGGTGAGCATGTTCGATATATTGAAAAGTGTGGATAATTCAACGATTCGGCGGCGCAACTGAATTTCCTGTTCGCACAGGCGCGAAATGGCATTGGCCAGAAGATATAAAAACTGAACACTGGCGGTTCGCTGCACCAGTGATTCCTGATTGACCGCATCAATGATGGTGCGGACTTGTGCCGGCGGAAGTTGCAGCTTTCCCGCCAGATCATGAATGGCGGCGGCGCGCACAGGAGCCGCTTTGGCCGGCTCTATGACAATGCTGCCGAGTTTCTGTCCGCGGACCACAATAGGCGCAGTAAAGGGTTGATCCAACCCGGTATCCCCTTTGGCGCTGTGCGAGGCGGCAATCGCGGCGGAACGGGTTTGAAAGCGCTTGCTCACCGTGGTGTGGGTAAGTGGGACACCCTGAGAATCAAGAATGGTCGCCTTCACCCGCGCTACAGACGCCAGAGAGTCCTGTATATCCTGCAGCGTGGCGGAGTCGATGTAATCGGTCAGGCGGGCTGTAGCTTCAAGCCCGGCTTCCACGGCGGTATGATCTATTGCGTTTATATCGGCGCGAACGATCTGGGCAGCCGGGTTCAAATCGCTTTGCTCCTGGGTTTGGGAGGTGTCAAATTGCGTCACGGTTTCCCCGATCCCGCCGGGCCAGCGGCTTTGGAGCTATCCGCCTTTATCCACGCCTTCTTGAGAATCACGGGCCAAGGACCGCTGTTTTTCCAGTTCGCCCATTGGTTCAGCGTGGCTTTCAGCTCCGCCGTGCGACCGGTTTGATAATCCATGTAGGCTAATAAAAATGCGGCCAGGTCACTTTTCTGTGTGAACATCCGGCGCAGTTGCCGATGTGCGGCATGAAGCGACGTTGCCGGTAAGAGAGCTTTAATGTCATATCGCAGAGCGGTTAATTCCGGATGACGGCCAAAAACAAATTTCAGATTGTATGCGGAGCTCTGGTAAAGGCCTGCGGCAAGCTCAGCGTTGGCCTGTCCAACCAACGGAAGGGCATTGCCGGGCTGCAATTGGATGGCGCTTTGATAATTTTCAATTGCGGATACAAAACGTCCGGTTTTCTGATCGGCTTCGGCTTGTCGCATCAGTTGGCCAAAATTTCCCGGCGTTCCACCGGCCAGCGAGTTCAACATGCCGATATTTTGCCCGGCCTGTAATTGCGTTGTCAGCGTATTGGACATATTGCCATTGGTACCCATGCCGGATGGTACAATGGTTTGCGTCGGGCCATTCCGGGTGTTGATGACAGCAGGTTGGCCATTGCCATTGGAAACACCAATCAAGCGCTTGGACGTAATCGGAGCGATGGGCAGACCGGTAATGGGGTCGATGGTCAGGATATTCTGATGGGTTTTCGGCGTTAAGTTCGTCAGCGTCATGGCGGGTTTGCCCGGCAGGCCCGGCGCAGTGATGTTGGAAGCCTTTCCGCCAGCCAATTCCGACAGGAGTTGTTGATACAATCCGCCACCGGTGATTTTTCCCGGTGTATTTGGGGTATTCACCGAGCCGTTAATCGCCTGGCCGTTGGGGCGGGTGGGTTTGAAATTATTCGTATTTCCATTGATGGCCTGCGAATTAGTGATCTGGCTGGTGCCAACATTAACTGGCGTCAGGCTGTTAAAGGAACTGCGGCTTTGCGATTGGTTTTCCTGACCGGAGACTTTGTTGCTTTCCGGTGATACGCCGAATGGATTGGTAAGCTGACCGGAGATAGGCTGCTGGACGCTGACTTGCCGCAAACCAAACAGCGGGCTGATTTGTCCCACCACACCACTGGTTGACCCCGTGGGAACGGCGGGTGTGCCGGGGGTGGTATAAGCGGAAACACCGGTTCCGGGCATAAGAGCCGCCGGGTTTTGACTGTTATAAGGCGACGTATACGCCGGATTGATGTAGGCTTGCCCATTGACCGCATACGGTGAATATGGGTTGCCGCCCATGCCGACAGGGGTTTGAACCAGCGCGCCCTGCGAATTCATCAGGCCTTGGGATCCCAAGGCGGAATTGACCATGGAACTTGGTACACCTGAACTAATGGCGTTCACGTTATACAGCGGTATGGCGGAGGGCGGTACGCTTGCAAATGATGACTGTCCAATTTGCGGAATACGCGCGAAGCTCGTTGCACCATCAGGCAGGGTCACAGGCACAACTTGGTAAGTGACACGGGGCACGGAATTGTACATCCCGGTATTAGAATTAGCATAACCCACAGCATTGGGATTCATCGGAACGTAGCCGGGAATGGGGCTGTTACTTCCGCCGGAACCAACTTGATTGTTGGCATCCAGAGCATTACCGGTTTGCACCATAACCTGCGCGGAAATGCGCTGGGGAAGGCCGCCAGCAGCAAGTGCTGCCATTGCCGCAAGCATCAACGCACCGGACCAAGTAACACGCCCGCGCAAGAAGCGAACGGTGCTTTTTCCACGGCTGGAGATTGCCGATAATTGAAGCGATATTTGATTTAGATTCGTTGGTTTCATGGTGATATCCTCTTTTCTGTTATCAGTCTCACCTTCATCATTATACTTCGGCTTATAAGAAAAGTTTCAACAAATGATATTTAATTTTCCAAATTCATCAGGTGTCGGTGTAAACAACGGATTAACACCTTGCTGAATATATGATAACAGCGAACGTTGTTTTCGCAAAAGGATATTTATGGCAATATTTTCTCCCAACCTCGACATGATTTACCCCATACCAACGATTTTTAGATAAAAAGTGAAGAAAATTCCGTCCGGGACTGGACGTTCGTAAAATGTTCTGTATATTATCCAAACAGATGCCTTACGGATTTTCTCAAGGAAGAGGTCGTAATGTTCCGACATACAATAAAGCAGAGTACCAGGATCGGTGCTTCGAGCGAGTCGGCGGCTTCTGCGGTGGCAGGTTCCGTCGCTGGCATGAAATGGAAAGGAGTCCAGAATTATGGTAATCGACTACTCACATTCCGCTGTATCGGACGTTGCTGTGGCAAGCACGCCATGCCGCGATAGTTCTAAGAATTCCTCATCGGCGCAGCCGAATCAGCGCAAGGGGATGAAAATCTACCGCATTCAGACGGCCAAGTTGCTGGCCAATGGAGAGTTGGCTCTCGGACGGCCACTAAGTCAGATGGACGTGCCATTGTGCAGTTTTGGCCCCGGCGGAGAATATGTGGTGGACTGGTATGCGCACCGGTATCGGCCACAACAACTCGAAGATCAGGACGATTCTGACGGGGAAATTTATTCACCTTTGAAATTACTATTCCGAGAAATGCGTGATGTGTTTTTGGGAATCCATCCCGGTCGGCGGTATCGGAGCGAAGCGCGGCCTGATCTGTTCGAGCCG
>JAJYGE010000023.1 GCA_021785155.1 Planctomycetota bacterium | reverse complement strand
GATGGCGTCATCAAAATCGCGTGCATCATCTGGATCAATGGTGACGGTAATGAGGTTACTGATGTCCTCCCGATCCTCCAGCGATGCGGCATCAAATTCACGGGCCGCTTTACCGGCCTGATCCAGCACTTCGGGGGGAAATTCCGGCGGTAAATCAAATTGTTTGATTACCGAGGCTAATTCGACTTCCGGTTCGCCATGTGGCCCGAGGACTTCTGTGATAACACCTTCCGCCGGTTTGCCGGCGCGGGGAAATTCCAGTAGCTCCACGACGACTTTGTCACCTTCGGAGGCGGATTTGGCGGATGCATCCTGAATGGAGATGGGTTGCTTGAGAATAGAGCCGTCCGGAATGACCACCCACGCATTGAGTTGTCTGGCCAGCGTGCCTACGCAGCGGTTGGAACCACGGCGTAAAATGCGGATAATCCGCCCGGTGCGACTCCGGCCCCGTGAATCCTGCTTCTCCGCGGCGATAATTCGGATGATCACCAGATCACCACTGATGGCGTCGAGTGTATCGGATGGTGGAATAAACAAATCGCCCAACTTATCGGGCCGCAGCGGTGTGACAAATCCAAACCCGCGTCCCGTGCCATGAAATACGCCCGCGGCCTGCTGCTTCATATCCGGCAGTGCCATGGCCCGGCCATCATCTTTGGGCACCACACAATCCGCTGTAATCAGCGTGTCTAAAGCGTGATGAAACGACTCCTCCTGTTTTGCGGTCAGCCCCAGGCGCGACATAATATCGCGCAGGGGAACCGGGCCGCCGTCGGCGGCGGCCAGTACATCAAGAATTTGTCCAATGAGCGGATCTAACAATATTCACCCCATGCGTTAATCATAGCGACATTATATCGCATGGGGAGCGTTTGGGGCGAATATTCATAAAGCGTATCAGCGATGCAACAAAATCAACAGCAGTGTGCCTCCACCCATAAGCATCCACAGCAGCACGCCTTGAACCATTGGCCGCACGCCGACTTTCTTCAGCGTAGCACGCGAGAGTCCGGCTCCAATGAGAAACAGCGTTATGGTCAGGCCGATCACGCTTAAATGACCAATATCGGGTGCAGTGCGATCAATGATTGGTATAAAACTGCGCGATAATGAGGCCAGAAGAAACAGGCCGATGAACCAGGGCACATTCACCTTGGGTTTGCGGGTGACTGGAAGCGCTTGGCTGTTTTCAGGCAATTCGTCATGAAGACCCGCCGGCTCGGTGCGAGCGATGCGGCGTGCGTACCATCCGAAGACCATCGACACGGGGACAATCCATAACGCCCGCGAAAGCTTTACCGCCGTGGCGGTGGTCAGGGCCGAGGGGCCATAACGTGACGCGGCGGCAACCACTGATGAAATATCATGTATCGAAATGCCCGCCCAGACGCCAAACTGATATTGCGTGAGGTGCAAAGCATGGCCAATGGGCACAAACAAATACAGCGCGACGGCATTAAGCAGAAAAACGGTTCCCATTGAAACAGTCATCTGGCTTTCACCGGCATCCAACACGGTTGCCACTGCGGCAATGGCCGACCCGCCGCAGATGGCTGTGCCCGAACTGATGAGCCATGAAGTCTGCGGATCAATTTTCAGCCACCGTCCCAGCAGCCAGCCGGCCAGAAACGTCACGCTGATGCTGGCCGCCGCCATTAAAGCACCCTGCGCTCCAGCGGCCAGAACCGTATGCAGATTCATGGTAAATCCCAGCAGGACGACACAGATTTGCAGCATGATTTTCGCCGTTTTATGGGCGGTTTTGCGCCAGGGCGTGCCGATGGTCAACGCCAGGACCATGCCCAAGGCCAGGGCAATCGGCGGTGAAGCCCAAGGCGAGAGGCAAAACAGTATCGCCAATACAAATACCGGTCGATGAACAGCATCAAACACACGCAGTAGTCCATCGAATTTGGTGGTTGCCGGAACCTGTGATTCCAGGGCCATGGCAAGGTCTTCTCCGTCGGGTGAGGTCATTTCCGAACTCCTGAATATTCATATCAATAAGGGCTTTGCAGCGTCCCTCAACTTCGAGGTGATCATAGACATTAACAGCATATCAGTCGAATAAATTGCGATAATATGAATCATCACTTATGCTTATGCTATGACATACGAGCAGTTAATGACGTTTCTGGCCGTGGCGGATTCGGGTGGCTTTAGCGCTGGAGCCAAACTCCAGGGCATCAGCCAGCCGGCGGTTTCCATGCAGATGGCGCTACTGGAGAAATCTCTGGGCTTACGCCTGATGGATCGACAGCCACGCGGGATTGTGCTAACGGAGGCAGGTGTCACGCTGGTGCAATACGCCCGCCGGCTTTCTGAACTTTTCGCGCAAACCGAACACGCCATCGCCGACATACGCGATCTTAAACAGGGCCGTCTGGCCATCGGTGCCAGCACGACCATTGGAGCCTATTGGTTGCCGGCTTTGCTGGCGACTTATCGCCAATCACATCCGGGTGTGGAGCTTTCGGTGCGTATTGCCAATACCGCGGAAGTCCAGCAGGCGTTATTGGATGGCACGCTGCATCTGGGATTTACTGAAGGCTCGGCGGAACATCCGGAATTGGCCAGCAAGGTCTTCTGGAAGGATCAGTTGGTGCCCATTGTTCCGGCCGATCATCCCCTGACCAAGCGCAAGCGCATCACACTGGAAATGGTGGCCAATGAGCCGCTGATCATCCGTGAACCAGGATCCGGCACCCGCACGGTTTTGGAACAGGCGGCGGCCAAACGCGGCGTGACGCTCAAGCCATTTCTGGAAATCGCCAGTACCGAGGCCATTAAAGCTCTGGTTGCCGCCGGATCCGGAGTCGCCGTTATCTCCGCGTTGGCAATCGAAGATTCCGCCGCCACATCCCGCTTCAAGGGGGTTGTGGCGTTGAATCTCGCCGATGGCCACATTGAACGTCCCCTGCATATCCTATGGGCCAAAAATCGGCATTGGAGCGGACCTGTGGAGCAATTTGTGGCATTGCTTCGCAAAACGACCAAATTTATCGACGCTTGATTCCGCCGTCACCATCGGTTTTAATACCCCGCCGTTGCTGCATATCTTGGGTTGAAGGAGCTACAGATGATGGATTTTAATGCCAAAAAGTTATTGGATCGCAAAGTATTGAAAGAAAAAGGGTTGGGATTCCACCAGGAGTTTAAGAAATTCCTGTTTCAGGGAAATGCGCTTTCGCTGGCCATCGGCGTGATCATCGGCGGTGCCTTCGGCGGGTTTGTCGGCAAAGTAAACGCGGATCTCATCATGCCGATCATCAACTTGTTTTTACCGGATGGGTCGTGGCGCACGGCGGGCATTACCATCGGTCACGTTCCGAAACTCAATGCAACAACGTTCAAGCCCATTCTTGACCCGAAAACGCATCAGGTCATTATGGAACCGGTAAAATTGCTGATTGGCGACCTGGCCAACACGTTTCTGACGTTAATTATTACCGGACTGGTCTGCTTCATCGTCATTAAACTGCTGGTAAAGGCTCCGCCTCCGCCTCCCCCTGCTCCGCCACCGCCGCCGACAAAATCGTGCGCGTTCTGTCTGGATACCATTCCAGCCGCCGCCACTAAATGCAAAAGCTGCTGCAGCGAACAGCCGGCAACCGCTTAATGCGTGGTGTCATAACGGTTGATCGCGGGCATGTTGCGGCACGGTGATTTGACAATATTACCAATTGCGCCTATTTGGTTGGCCTCATGAAGCGACATATTGCCTATCGCCGAACTGAGAAACCTTTGGCCAGCGGAACCAATGGAACGCCACGTTGGGTGATCATCCCGGCGATGGGCGTTACCACATTGCTGGTGATGGCCATTATTTCCGGGTCGCAAAGCACAGAAGTTCTCTCAACGCTTTTTAATTGTGCCTGGGCCGGGGTGATTCTTCTACCGGCGATATTGCTGGGCTTGGCGATGACGCATCGGTTACGTGAATTGCCGATGATAAAGCTTTCTCCATGGCCACTGGGGTTTCGGCTGGTATTGTCGGCATCTCTGGGAATGGGGGCCTTGAGTTTAGCTACGCTGGCATTGGGAAGTGTCGGCCTGATTTCCGGCCCGGCGTGCGGCGTGCTATTGATTATCTCCGCTGCTGGCGGATATCCTTTTGCCAGACAGCTTAAACCGGAACTGCAATTTCTGCTTCGCCCCATACAACGCCGACACTGGTTGATATTATTGGGTTGTATTCCCATTGCCGTACTGCTGATCGCCGCAACGTTTCCCGCCGGAACATTATGGCACACCGAAGGCAACGGTTTTGACGTACTGGAATACCACCTGCAATTGCCCCGGCAATTTCTGGCCCTACACAGCACGTCGCCGGTGCATGAGAACATTTATTCCTATATGCCATTGAATATGGAAATGCTGTATCTGATTTTGGCGGCGGTGGCAAAATCCGTGGTCGGAGCGGGATATATTTACGCGCTGGTATTTGGCGCACAAATATTACATGTTGCCGTAACACTCATGGCGGCTGCGGGAATATTGCTGGCACCACTGAACCTCAAAGCCTCGGGCCGTATTCTCGCGGCATTATTGGTGCTTACCACGCCATGGACGCTGGTTGTGGGATCTCTGGCATATAACGACGGCGCGGTTCTGCTTTACGGCGTGTTGGCCATCAGCCTGGCATGCGTGGCAACCCGCTGGCCGGAATGGCTGATTCTGGGGGTGTTGCTGGGATTGGCGGTGGGAACCAAGATGACGGCAGGCGTTATGGTGGCGGTGCCGGTTGCCGCAATACTTCTGGGCCGCCGCCATGTTCGCCAACTGGCCATTGTGATTGTTACCGCA
>JAJYGE010000503.1 GCA_021785155.1 Planctomycetota bacterium | reverse complement strand
GCAATGGCTTTGCACCGATTTTTGAAAACGCCGGCGGGGCCAACCGCATTATTGCCTGCCGCTGGGTTTTAGGCCCCAGGCCGCCGGGCGCTTCTGCTGCGCCGGTGGTAACGAATCAGGCAGACGGCTTGCATTGTGTGAATGCCTATCCGGGTCCGGATATTGAGCACTGTGTAATGCACGGCGTATTTCTGGATGACTGTATTGCCATTCACGGGGAATTCCAGACCGTTGTTGGGGCAGCGGGGAATACCATTACGGTAAAAGACAATCGGAGCGCTTACCTCAGGCCGGGACAACCAATTCAAATTGCCAACCGACATGGCTTTTTCGCGCTCACTAAAATTCTGGCGATTCACCGCTTCAGAATTGCCTCTGCCGCACAAGCCCGGCGGTATAACACCGTCGCCGCCAAACCACGTTTCGGACGGAAGGCCAGACCTCTTACCATCGGCGACGGGCTTAGCACGATAACACTGGCAAAAACCCTCGCCGTGCCGGTTGGCGCTTATGTGACCAATCCTCTGCGCTGTGGCAGCGGTTATAAAGTCATTGACTGCCGGATTGGCGATACCCGCTCCCGCGGCATGTTGCTGAAGGGATCGAATGGACTCGTGGAAGGCAACATTGTGCGGGGCTGCGGCATGGCCGGGATTTCCATCGGCCCTGAAGCCTGGTGGCGGGAAGCCGGGTACTGTCACCATGTTGTGGTGGACGACAACACACTGATCCGGGATGGCAAAGGGGGAACCGGCGGCTACTTCACCGCGGTTTTTGTACATGGCGACGGTGCCATCGGGAATTCCGATATTATCATTGAGCACAATCGGTTTATTTCCAACTTTGCCGGTGATGTATTCATGCAATGGTCGCGTAACAGTTCCATCGTCAACAACATCATGACCGGTCCTGAAACGCCCGCGTATCCCGGTGAAAAATCCCACGCCTCCATTGTAGTGAAAAACGCGCACAACATTGTAATTCAAGGCAACCACGTAACCAACCCCGGCGCTTACGCCGGAAAGCTCATGGATGTGCAAAAGTAACATCTTATCCGGCCACAGAAGTGGAAATCACCGGCGCATGCGTGGACGCGGGTAACGTTACATCCTCCAGGCGACGATCAGCCACGAGCATTTTGGCAAATTGCTCCGCTGATACCGCGGGGCTGTAATGATACCCTTGAATGGATTGACAGCCCAAAAGTTTCAACAATGTGACCTGTTCAATTTTCTCGACACCTTCAGCCACCGTACTTAATTGCAGGTTGTCCGCCAGATCCACGATGGTGTCCACCACCGCAAGGTCCTTGGGGTCGTCTATCATATCACGGATAAATGAACGATCTATTTTCAGTGTGTCAATCGGGAACCGCGTAAGATAACTCAAACTGGAATAGCCGGTGCCAAAATCATCCAGCGAAAAACGAATGCCGATTTTTTTTATTTCCAACATCCGATTGCGCAATGCTTCGGTCTGTTGCATGAGTGTGCCTTCGGTAATTTCCAGTTCCAGAAGGGCAGGGTCCAATCCGGTATCTGTCAGGACCCTGCGGATGGTCTGCTCCAGTGACTGCTCGCGACATTGCAGCGCGGAGAGATTCACGGCAATGGGCACCACCGGCAGGCCGTCCAGTTGCCAGCGACGATTCTGCTGGCAGGCGGTTCGCATCACCCACTCGCCCAATATGAGAATCAGGCCCTTCTCCTCAGCCAGGGGAATAAATCGTAAGGGGGAAATAAGCCCGCGATCAGGATGCAGCCAGCGAATCAAGGCTTCGGCGCTGACAATACGGCCCGTCCGAAGATCAACCACCGGCTGATAGTGCAGCACAAACTGCTCCAGGCGGATGGCCGCACGCAGATCATTTTCCATACGGATCAACTCAACCGCGGCCTCGTGCATTTCGGCGGTGTGGAACGCCGCACGGTTTCGCCCGTCTTTTTTGACCTGATATAACGCTTCATCCGCGGTTCGCAAAAGCACGCCGCTGTCCTGCCCGTCGCGCGGGAACAGGCTCATGCCGATACTGCATGTAATATGAAAGGTGTGCCCGGAGACCACAAATGGAACGCTCATGGCTTGAATAATTTTTTCAGAAACCACCGCCACATCGTCCGCGGATTTCGGATCCGTGATCAGCACAATGAATTCATCGCCGCCCAGGCGGGCCAGGGTGTCTTCTGTTCGCAGCGTGCCGCGTATGCGCATGGCCGCACTCTGTAACAGTTCATCACCAAAATCATGCCCCAGCGTGTCGTTGACGTTCTTAAAGTTGTCCAAATCCAGAAAAAGTATACCCACCAGACTTTCCCGGCGATGCGCTTCACGAATGGCCTGCTCAATGCGATCAATGAGAAGTGTACGGTTGGGCAACCCGGTTAACGAATCATAGAAGGCCAGATAGTGAATGCGCTCTTCGGCGGCTTTGCGTTCACTGACATCCCGAAATATGCTCAGGACCATGCGCTTTCCCTTCACATCCACACGCGATTCAACGGCATCCACGGGAAAAGTACGCTGATCCTTACGCAGAATGGTGACACTGGAATCGACGGTGCGCCCGGTGAGGAGAATATTTACATAGCGAGCCATGGCTTCACCCTGTTGGCTTTTGGGAAATAGCGCCGAGGAGGACATTCGCACAAGTTCGTCGCGGGTGTAGCCCAATTGATCGGCGGCCCTGCGGTTGGCCTCAATAATGCGTCCTTCATCGTCAGCGAGAATGATCGCGTCGCCGGCACCTTCCATCACCACATGATAGCGCTGCTCGGAATCGCGCACCGCCTGTTCCGCCGCCTTGCGGAACTCTTCACGGGCGATATCTTCAATGGCGAACGACACGCCCGTGGAAATCTCGGAAAGAAGATTCGTAAACTCCGAGTCAAAACGTTCATCCACCGAACAGTAAATCACCAGCGCTCCGACGGCAACATCACGGCGAATCAGCGGAAACGCCGCCGCGGATTTCAGGCCGGCGTAGACGGCTTCAATTTCCCAGGCCCGGGATGGGGCTAAAAAATCCAGATTATTAAGGATCATTGGCTTGCCTGTGGCAATGCAGCCGTTCAATGGCTGACATTCGGAGGGTAACGCATTATTGTCACCACATTGCAGCCTTTTAAGGTAGGTGTTCACGGCTGGTCCGGCACTGGCGGCAGCGCGGATGCATCCGGAAGACGTATCCACCATGGCAATCATGGCAAGGTCAAAATGCCCCAACTGCACAATAATGCGGCAAACGTCCGAAAATAATTTTTCCTGGCCGACACGATGGGCAATGAGACGATTGGTTTGACTTAAAGCATCATATAAATCGCGGACTTGACGAACTCGATTTTCAGCCGTCGTGCGTTCCACAATTGCCCCGATGAGAGATCGATACATGGATATAAACAGAAACGCCATGACCGCCGTGAGCAGCACGACCATGCCAATGTTTACCGACATCCAAAACCGAAGGTTGGAAAGTCTTGCGGTGAAGCTCTTTTCCAACCAATCCATGGCGAGGGTGGAGATACTGGTGGTGTCTGTTGCCATGGCATCCGTAACGGAAAGCAATCGGCCTCGAATGTACGAGTCCAGATTACCAGTCCCGGAGGACAATGCCACAAGTTTTCCGGCCTGCTCCCAGAGCCGGGAGAGATTGGAATTTATCAGCAGCGGCCGGTCCGCGAGGTTATACATGGGCAGTCGCAGATCTCGCGTGATGGCGTGAATTTTGTCCCAATAAATTTGTTTAATGAGTTGTCGTATCCGCGCGGATTGCCGGGCGGAGGCTGCGGGAGTTTTCGGATTCTCCATGAGCGTAAGCCGCAGGTTATTGAGCATGGCGAGGATATCTGGAATGTCATTACGAACGGCCGATACCATGCCGATACTGCCTCGATCGCGATTACGCCGCAACTGGGCATAATCGGATGCCAAAAGCATGATATTCCAAATATGCGCCAATTCATGCGTATATTTAACGGCCAATGCGCGCGGCGGCAAAGTTTGGTCTGCCACTTCCAACTCGGCCCAATCCTTGCGTACCGATCGCCACAAACCATTCACATTCAGCGCTTTCGCCATACTACGGTGATCGCGTTGAGTTTGTTTTAGAACGTACTCAATGTTGCCGCCGGATTTGATGGCGGTGTTCGAAGGCATAAACCCATTGTGATCGGCCAGGATGATGGCCTGTTCGTGATTCTCAATGAGGTCCATTAAAACCGGCAGGGATTTGCTGTAACGGATCCAGGTTAACTGCGCCTGCACGGCGGTGATTTTCCCGGCCTGATTTTCAAAAAGTTGATACAGTGGAATAGCAACCGCCAAAACCATGGCGCAGCCTACAAGGATGAATTTCGTGGGGTGTTTCAGCCGTTTCATAAAGGCTGTTAATGGATCGCTCATGCTGGATAATACCTCGTTCCCTTCAGCATTCCCAATCGGCTATCTTCAGTTGAAGCATCACAAAGCACTACCTATTCTCCCGAAAAAGCCGTTCTTTCCGATATTTGCGGTTTGATTAACCACCCGCCTGAATATCAGATCGCTATTTGCCGCGTCCGAATTCCATCTCCAGTGTCATTATCGGCAATCAATGCCTCCGGACTGAATTATCGCCCGATAAAAATTTATGCATAACCGACGGGCCGAATTCCAAAAAGAGTCCAAAATCAAATAAAACACCCCATTATCCGCCTAGTGCTCTGTCACGCCTAAATATTAGGATTGATTGGCCGCAAACGCCCCAGCGGCAAGGAGCCAGCGGCGAAAACCGGGTCCATAGACCCATTGAGCCGATGCGACACCGCAGATGGGGCGTTT
>JAJYGE010000277.1 GCA_021785155.1 Planctomycetota bacterium | reverse complement strand
GCGTCGATCACACGCGATAACGCCAGCCTCACCTCCGACTCCATTTGCTTGATAAAACATTCCTTGTCCGTTTGTCGCAGCCCTTCCATGGTCTGTCTCCTGAAAACACCGGCTTTCCTGCCGGAACGCCCTCTATTATGCCATAATTTTCACTTCCCGACAAAAACGGGCACACCCAAGCACCGACGCCGACCACATAGGTGTTGACATTTGCTCGGAACGCTGCTATAAAGGAAAAGCGTTGATGGAAAGGCAAGAGAATAGTAATGACTTTGAATATCTACAACCTGCTGGCACTGGCACTAAGTGAAGGAAATACCGGTCGCTCTTAGGGTTGTTTGTTGATAATAGAATTTGGAAAACCCTGCGAGTGGCCCTCGCGGGGTTTTTTTATGGCATAATCATGGAACTTTATTTGAAGGAGGTTTAACCATGGATACCGGCAGTATTCATCATTCTGACGCCAGCACTACGGACACCAGGCCGCGCGTGCTGATATTTGACACCACGTTGCGCGACGGCGAACAATCGCCGGGAGCCTCGTTGAATCTGCCGGAGAAACTGGAAATCGCCCATGCCCTTGAAAATTTGGGTGTGGATATCATTGAGGCGGGCTTTCCGATTACCAGCCCGGGCGATTTTGATGCCGTCAGTGCCGTCGCGTCGGAAATTACCAAAGCGACGATCGCGGGTCTGGCCCGCTGCACGGAACGTGATGTGCGCCGAGCCGGGGAGGCGGTGCGCAAAGCGGCGCGGGGCAGGATACATATTTTCCTGGCTACCAGCAAAATCCACCGCGAGTTCAAACTCAAGAAGGCCAAGGAAGAGATCATTCGGCTTACGGTGGAAAACGTGAAGTTGGCGCGGGAATATGTTTCCGACGTTGAATTTTCGCCCGAAGATGCCAGCCGCACGGAATTAGACTATCTCGCCGAAGTGGTTCATGCCGCCATTGAAGCCGGGGCTACCACCATTAACTGTCCTGATACGGTGGGCTATGCCACACCCGGTGAATATCGGGCCATGTTTGAATATTTGATTGCCCATGTGCCGGGGGCGAAGAATGTCGTTTTCAGTTCGCATTGCCATAATGATCTGGGCTTGGCGGTGGCCAATTCACTGGCGGCGGTGGCGGGCGGAGCGCGGCAAATTGAATGTACCATTAACGGTATAGGTGAACGGGCGGGCAATGCCGCACTGGAAGAGTTGGTCATGGCCATGCGGACACGGCCTGATCAATTTCCCTTCAGCACACGGATTAACACCCGCCGTCTGGTGCCATGCTCACGATTGGTAAGCAGTTTGACCGGCCTGCATGTGCAGCGCAACAAGGCCATTGTAGGGGAAAATGCCTTTGCGCATGAAGCCGGTATTCATCAGGATGGCGTGCTGAAGGATCGCAGCACCTATGAAATCATGGCCCCGGCCGATGTGGGCTGGGTGCAGAACAAACTGGTATTGGGCAAGCACAGCGGCCGCCACGCCTTCCGGCAGCGATTGGAAGAGTTGGGCCACCGCCTGGATGAAGCGGCGTTGGATCGCGCGTTCACGGCATTTAAGATGCTCTGCGACAAGAAAAAGGAGATTTACGATGAAGATTTGGACGCTCTGGTTGATGAACAATTGAAAACGGAACGCGAATTATTCCAACTGAAAAATCTTCAGGTAATGGCCGGCAGCTACGGAGTGGCCACCGCGGCCGTTACGCTGGTGGACAGTACGGGCGCAGAGATTACCGATGCCGCAACGGGTGACGGCCCGGTGGATGCCATGTTTGCCACCATTCAACGATTGACAAAAATCAGCGCCCGGCTGGATTCCTTTCAGGTGCGCAGTATCACCGGTGGACGTGAAGCCCAGGGTGAAGTAACCGTCGAGCTCAGCCACAGTGATCGCAAAGTACGTGGTCGCGGCTTCAGCACGGATATTCTTGAAGCCTCGGCCAAGGCGTATCTGGCCGCGATCAACCGTATCCGCACGATGAACCAGCGGACGGTCGGTCAGGCGTCAACGCTGGAGGCATAAAACCGGGATGCAGTCGCGAATGTGACGATTGCGATTTATTTTTCTGTGGGCCATGTTCCCGCTTGGACTGGGCTGCGGACTGAAATAAATATGAATTTTCCAAATTATAATTTCGCTTTGGTCTGGTGTTCCGGTTATACTCCAAAAAGTGGAAATTACCTTTCTGCAGGAAAAGGAGTAGCCGTATGTCGGGCGAAGTTAACTCATTTGAGCATCATTTTGAAATTCTCCATAATATGGAGAATGTGGTGGGGGATAACCTGAGCTTTCTGGCACCGGTGGATCGGGCCTGGCAACCGACGGACTATTTGCCGGATTTGACCGCGGACAACTGGCAGCAGCAAATTCAGGATTTCCGTGTGCCGGCGCAATGTGTATCGGATGAGGCACTGGTGGTGCTGGTTGGGGATATGGTCACGGAAGAAGCGCTTCCGAGCTATTCCGTGTCGCTTAATCTCATTGCCCGGGACTATGAAGGTAACAATGCGAAACCCTGGGCTAAATGGATGCGTGGATGGACGGCGGAAGAAAATCGTCATGGTGATCTGCTCAACGCTTATTTACGGTTAACCGGACGGGTGGATATGCGCAGCGTTGAACTGACGATTCATCATCTCATCGCCAACGGATTTAACCCGAAGGCGTATCCCGATCCTTACAATGGTCTGATTTATACATCCTTTCAGGAACGCGCCACACGCATATCCCATTCCAATGTCGCCAAACTGGCCACAGCACAAGGTGATCCTAATTTGGCCAAAATATGTCTGCGTATTTCCGGTGATGAAGCGCGGCATGAAGCATTTTATACCCTGATGGCCGGGAAGGTTATGGACGCGGATCCGGTGGGGGGCATTCTGGCCTTCCGGGAAATGATGCGCGGCCTGATAGCCATGCCCGGTCGGCTCATGTACGACGGTAAAGATGCGGACCTCTTTGATCATTTTGCGGTCGTGGCGCAGCGGATGGGCGTGTATACGGTGCATGATTACGCGGCAATCATTGATCATCTGGTTAAAACATGGGCGATTGCCTCAAGGTCGGTTTGCGGTGCCGCGGCCAAGGCGCAGGAATTTCTGTGCCGACAGGCGGAGCGTTATATGGGGCATGCGGATAAAATTGCGGATTATCAAAAGGGGTTGTCTCCTGTGACATTCAGTTGGATTCAAGGGCGCACGGTGTAGAATCTTCAGCGGTTGATCATTCCGGCACGCCCTCCGCGCCGGCGGGTGGGGCTTTTGTATTTCACGGCGGCATGTTAAAAATGTGACATGAATTTGAAACCTCAAGGTGTGACCTGGACCGTTGGTGAATTGCTGCAATGGACTACCGCGTTCTTCACGCGCAGCGGCATTGATGAAGCGCGGCTCTCGGCGGAATTGCTCCTGGCGCACGCATTGGGCTGTTCCCGGATGGTCTTGTACACACGTTTCGAACAAACCCCGCCGCCGGATCAGGTGGCCAGCTTCCGTGAAATGGTCAAAAAACGTAAAGATCATGTGCCGGTGGCCTATCTGATCGGCAAAGCCTGGTTCTACTCGCTGGAATTTACGGTGACGCCGGAGGTACTCATTCCGCGGCCCGATACGGAAACAATGGTGGAACAGGTGATTCGACTGGCCCGCACGGTTCCGGCGTGGGAAGCCCCGGAGATACTTGACATGTGTACGGGCAGCGGATGTATCGCCATCGCCCTGGCCAAAAGCATCCCATCCGCCCGGCTCACCGCATCGGACATCAGCCGAAGCGCACTGTGCCTGGCAGCGAAAAATGCGGAAAATCATGACGTTGCGGCGCGCATCAGCTTGATTTGCGGTGATTTGTTTGAACCGGTTGCCGCATTGTCCCCGCCCGTACTTTTTCATGCCATTGTATGTAATCCCCCTTATATTGTGGCGGATCAAATTTCGTCGCTGATGCCTGAAGTTTCCGCACATGAGCCGCGGCTGGCACTGGATGGGGGGCCAGACGGGCTGGCGTTTTACCGTCGGATTGCGGAACAAGCCGGTGATTTTTTAATTTCCGGCGGGGCGTTAATAGTGGAGACCGCATTTGATCAGACACAGGCGGTTGAACAAATGCTCTTGGCGCAGGGCGTGTTTCATGACAGCCAAATCATCCGCGATTTAGCGGGGCATCCGCGGTGCGTGCTGGTGCGGAAAGCCGTTGGCCGGTAAAGCTCAGCGTATCTGTTCGTGATGCCTCATGTGCAATCATGTTGCTTGGACTGCATGCGTCAGGTCATGGCCGTTATGGCAACTTGGTTTTATTGTTTCGCGGGCATCAGGCTCTGGGCGATTGCGGCGCAAGCGGTAGCCGCGGTTTCTATCCGGAGGATATGATTTCCGAGCTGTACGGGTTGGCTCACTGCGGCCAGAATCTCGCATTCGTGTTGGCTCCAACCGCCTTCGGGGCCGATTAGAATTGTTATTCCATGGCTCGATTGGGACTCCGCAATGGCCGCTTCTCGAGCCAGCCATGCGGTCAGTCGCTGCCGTAATGTTTCGGACGCGGTGGTATGGGTCCAGATGACCGCGTGGTTAAATTCCGGCGTGGCCAGAAGGTCTTCCGGGGTCAGCGGGGGGGCAATATTCAGAAGGCGTGAACGTCCGCATTGTTTGGCGGATTCTATGGCCAAACGTCGCCACTTGTCCATTTTGCCCGCTTCCGCCACGGGGTGTACTACGCTGTACCGGCAATCCAGCCAGACCAGGCGGGCAACGCCTAATTGGCTGATTTGTTCGAGCAGAAAATGAGACCGATCGCCTTTGGGCACGGCACTGGCGATGGTGATTGGATATAACGGTGGCGGATCAAGGTGAATCGGGCCGGTAAGATTATAGAGGGCAACGCGTTTTTGGATATTCAATTGGGCGCTGGCCCATTGGCCATGGCCATCAAATAGGATAATACTTTCGTCGGCGTGGAGCCGCAGCACATCGCGGGCATGATGCGACTGATCATCCGGGAGTTCACCGGCGGCATGAAGCGGTGTGACGTAGAATCGGTGCGTGCTCACGTGATTGTCACCCCGGATAATGTCGCCGCCCGATTAGCCCGATGCAGTGTAAGTAAATCAGCGTCAGAATTTACGCCGGAAGGGCCGGTCCATTTCAGCAAGGAATTGGCGACGCGAAAACCGCGCTGCACGGCCACGGGCGGGAAATCGGCGGCGCTATTTCTTTGCGGATCGCTGATCCATACCACGCCGTTGGGGGTCAGTAATTGGTCGATGGCATCAAGCAGAATCCCATGGAGCCTTCGTTCATAAAGCACATCCGATGCGATAATCCAATCAAACTTGCCATCCATGGGCTGTCGCCAATCCATGTGGCGGGTCTCCACAAGGTGCGACGGAATTTTATTGCAACCGGCATTAAACGCGGCAAAATCAATGGCTTCGGGATCATAATCGGTAAAGGTAACAGGCCATCCGCACAGGGCCGCGGCAATTCCGGCAATGCCCAGTCCGCAGCCCAGCTCCAACGCTCGAGGTTGCACGATGGTCTGCTTGCTCGCCGTGGCCGCCGGAGAATCCGGACTGCACAAAATGTGCTCCGCCAGCATCAGGCTGCTGGGCCAGATTACCGGCCAATAGGGTAAATAGTTGTCCTTTTTGTAGCGGGCTTCGACCATTGGATCATCCAGCAGTGAATCAGGATCCGCCGGTGCAAAAATTTCCAACTGGTGCGGACCAATGTCCAGCCGATGCAGGCGTATGGGATATCGAGATTGCAGCGGGGGGCGTTGTGTCATGGGCGTGTACCCGACGGGAATTGCCGCAACGGGGTGGAGGGCCTGGTTGTTGCCGCGGCCTTGGCACCTTGCGTTGTGGCGGGCGCATGGTGCGTGGTAAGAATAATGGTGGCGACAATTCCAATAAACAGGACGATGGCGGTGGCAATGACAAATCGCGTCCATGGCGAGAGATTAAGACCTTCCACGTTTTCATCCGCACCGGTTTTCTTTTTTTGTGGTGCCAGCAGTGGGTCGTATGCCAGCATGGATTGTTCATCGGCTCCACCAAGCGTGGCCGCTTCAATTTGAATCGCCGCCGCCAGACGAGCCCAAACAGCGGCGGGCATGGCCAATTCCGTCGGCGCGGTGGGTACCATGACCGGGGATCCGCCGAGTTCGGCCTGGATATGGGAGATCAGCCACTGCATCTGTCCTGACCGTGGAGCTTCATTTCGGGCGTATTCCCGAAAGGCGCTGCGCACACCGCGTTGCAGCGCGGTTTCAGCTACAAGAGTCGCGCCACCCGCGGCCGCAATAGAATAAAGTTCGTTGCGGTGGGATTCAAGCAATTCCAAAAAACGGCGGCTGGCGGATTCAATCATCAGCGTATTCCATGGCGCGATGGATCATTTTGCGGCCGGTTGTGTGGATGGCAGCGGTGCCGAAATCGCTTCGGAAATCGTAACGCCATCATGCTGCATTTTTTCAACTAACTGGGGCATGACCGGGTCGAGTTGATAAATACGAATGTATAACTTCCGGGCATCCTGCTTTTGCCCCACGCTGTCATAAAATTCCGCCACCTGCATGAGCACTTCCGGATTGGACGGTGCCATGGCGGCGGCTTTTTTGAAGTTGACGCGGGCGTCATCAAGATCCCCGATGCGCTTATAGAACCGGGCAACGCGAAGCCGCCCGTTGACGCGGCCCGTAAGTTCCGCATCACGCTCCAGAAAATTCATGGCCTCATTAGGACGCCCGGCCCGAATAAGCGCTTCGGCCAGGGCACTTTTCACATGGCCAAAATTAGGATCCACGGTCCACGCCGTCTTATAATGAAAGGCTGCCTCCTGATATCGGGCCAGCATGTAGTCCGAAGCGCCGGCATAATAATTGGCCCTTGGATCAGAGGGGTTGTATTTCAGGGCATCATTAAATTTTGCCAGTGCCGATTTATATTCTCCCTGATGATACAGGGATAAGCCCTGGTTACGTAAACGCATGGCGGAACTTTCACATCCTGCCAGCAACATGGCGCTTGTGGCCAATACCATAAGCGCCGTCCGTGACCACCGTTTTGAACTGCAAACTGCCATAAATATAGTCTCCTGCCGTATTCTGTCATAGAAGATGGTACCATTGAACCATGGTTTGGCAAGACTTCAAGCAAAACGTCCTTCACTTTGTCGTTCTGAAACATGTGCGGGATGCCGACACGCACTGGGATTTAATGTTGCAAATGCCGGACAAAGAGCTTCTGGCAACCTGGCGGATACGCGTGGCCCCGTCGCTGTGGATCGGCCATTTTGGCCCGATTCCAGCATGGCAACTGCCGGATCATCGCATGGAATATCTCCACTATGAGGGGGAAATTTCCGGGGGCCGGGGAAGAGTTTCCCAAGTTGACGGCGGAGTTCTGGAACTTATCGCGTATAACGATCAAGAAATAAATTTCATTTTGCGCGGACGCATGCTCCACGGACGTTTTGCTCTTACTGCCGAATCGCCGGGGGCCCATCACCCCTCGGACCAGTGGCAATTGACGGCCCGTGCGACTTAGTGTCAACCCGGCAGGTGGCAAAATCCCTGTAATGGTATATCCAGAAGCCGCGTTACATTTCGATGACCGATTCTGGAAGGCAATCAGAGCGGTACGTTCCACAATCGTGTCATCATGCCAAATCCGCTTTAATCGCCCGTGCAAATTATCGTCAACATTGTTGTGGGGCATGGCCTCGGCATATTCCAGGGTTCGATGTTCCTCCGGTGTGAAAAATCGGCTATTGCGCCAATCCGGAAGAGCATCAATTTTTTCCATGCTCACCCCGCGTTTGGCTAAAGTCGCGGAGTTTAAATTGACACAGAACGTGCAATAATTGATCTGCGATACCCGCACTGTGACCAGTGAACGCAGTGCCGGGGCCAGGGGTGATTTCCATTGGGCCAATGCGCCATAAAGCAGCGCCACGGTTGTAAACACCCGGGGCGATCATCCCCGCAAAAATCCGGATCCAGCACGCGGCCATATTTTCTTGTCTGCTTCCAGGAAAAAAGACCGAATAAGCCATGGATAGTCAGATAATTCTTTAGTGGCAATTGTAAGCATGGAAAATCTCTTCGTGTTCTGTCACGTTTACAAATGAGAGTTGCCCCCCATTTGTAAAGGTTACAGAACACGCGGTTATTATGCGCGCTGATTACGAATACGTGATGGTCAACACATGCCCCCGGTTGAGAGAAAAGTCAGCGGCTATTTTGGAAGGCGATCATGCCGCTTTACACCGTCTTTCCTTGCGGCAATGGCTTGATGAACTGGTCACGGAATTGTAAGGGTGTTGTGCCGGAGAATCGTCGGAATACAGATGCGAAATGTGCCGATGATGCAAACCCCAGATCCATGGCGATTTCAGTCACGCTTTTGCCGGTGTTCATCAACATTTGCTTGGATACGTCCACGCGGTGACGGATCAGGTAGCTATGCGGGCTTAGTCCCATTTCTTCATGGAACAGCCGCCGGAAGTGACCGGGGCTTAATCCGACGGTGGCGGCCATTTCATCAATGCTGAAGGACCGTCCGATATTCCGCTGCACAAAACTCAGGCTTCGAGCTATTTCCGGCGACAGTGTCGTATCGCGCTGGGTTGTGGTGTTTTGCGCCGCCCGCAAATCCCGGAGCAGCCATGCCAGAAAGGCCAGAAAATATCCCCGCGCCGCCATTTTGCCGTCAGCGCGTTTTTGCCGATGCTCTTCCAGGAGATGCAACAGGCTATCGGTAAGTTCCGGTGAAAATTCAAACATGGGCCATGATGCCTCTTCAAGTATATGCCGGGCCTGGCCTGTCTCACGCGATGAAATGCCAGGCAGGGTGACCGCCGGGCGATCTGGAATGCTGAATTGGATGCAGAGGTACAGTGCTGTATCCAGGGAATTGCGCACGCTGCCATGCAGTTGCCCCGGTTGCACGATCATGCCGAAACCACGCCGGAAGACCAGAGGCGATGGAATGCCACTAAACCAAATTTCGCGGGAGCCTTCCAGAATCACATTGACTTCAAAAAGCCCCACGTGGCGGCCAGGTTGAAGAACGCCCGGTACCACATCCTTAAAGTTGAATTCCCCGATCAACTTTACTTCGGGTAAAATCTGTGATGACCCCTCAAAAATATCCCACTGCCGCACCCCCTGCCAACTGGCATTCGGAGGTATGCCGTGAACGGCGCTGGGCAGCTTACGCTTCATGCAATATCTCCAACCGGCATCGTCGGCCAAAATATTGTAGCATTGGGAGCCTTCCGAGTCAGCGCAATCCCGCTCATTACTCGGACAGGCTCCGGGGAATAACGTGATTATTTCATTCGTTTAAGATAGCCACAGTCGTAATAAAAAGAAAGCCGATTGAAGCCGCCGGTCCATGTTGTAAAATCTGTAACCGTTCACAGCCTTGATAACCGATCTGTTGGCGGGCAGGTCGGCGCGGTGTACGGGCATGGACTGGGAATCCTGTTCCGGCGTTCGATAAGTGGTTTCGTGGCCTTGTGGTGCCTGGTTATAGTGTCTTTGGGGCAGTTCCGACATAATAGACGAAGAAAAGGAAAACGATCATGATATTTCATAACCGAAAATCCAACCTTGCTGAAGTACGGCGATGGCCCCTTGTTATTTTCTGGGTGTTGCTGACGGGAAGTGGCTTCGCCGCCGTTGCGGCAGCAGCTTCGGTTTCTTCTGCGCGTCCGCCTACAGTTGATCCAACCTATGGCCTGCCGTTGCCGGAGGCACCCGCCGATGCGCTGGGTAAGCCGCCCGGTTGGATATGGGCCTCCACCGTCGGTAATCATCAGAGCGTGTATTTGTATAGAACACTGACGCTGAAATCTCTGCCCGTTAAACCTGTGGTATATGTGACGGCGGACAATTATTTTACTCTTTACATTAACGGCAAAGAAGTGACAGCCCATCTGTCCAATGTACTGGGTTGGAGCCATGCGCGGAGAATTAATATTTCGCATTTTCTTCGGATTGGCCCCAACGAATTTGCGATAAAGGCGACCAATGATGGCGGCCCGGCCGGAGCTATTCTCTGGCTGATCGGATCCGGTAAAACGATGTTAAAGACGGACGGCTCCTGGCAGGTTTCCCAGCAACCGGGAAAAAACTGGCCAAGCCATCCGGCCGAAAAACAGGGACGTCCGGCCACGGTTGAAGCGGTGTATGGCACCGGACCATGGGCCAGCGCGGTCCATCCATGGCCAGGGCATTCAAGCTACCTGTTTCATCTTTATTTTCAACCGGAGCACCTTACTGTCATCCGCGGAGCCACAGCTTTTTCCGGTCTGCAAACCGTGGTACGCATGCTTACAAAAGAAGATGCCGCCACGTTGCGACCTGGTTATCGTGGACGTTCAAAATTGGCTCCAGCGGGCCGAATAAGTTTGGTGATTCATCCAAGCAATCCTCCGCAACTTCTGCACACGAAAAGTGTTATTAATCAACCGATTCTGGTCGTGCCGTCTGATAATAAGTCTCCGGAGTTTCTGCTGAGTTTTGGTCAGGAAGTTGCGGGACGCATTCAAGTGCGCGGTAGCGGTGGTACGGTGATTATCGGTACCGGCGAATCGCGTGGTGAGGCTCTTCATTGCCCTTGGGGCGGCGTGCATCCCTTGCGGTTGCAAGCTGGACAAACAGAATCAACCCCGTACAGTGCGTTTCGGTATGCCACGGTCCAGTTTTTGGGTCACAGCCCTATTAAGATCAATCGGCTGCGTCTGGATTTCAAATATTACCCTGTAAAATACCGCGGAGCGTTTGCGTGTTCCGATCCGCTGTTGACCAAAATCTGGTATACCGGTGCCTATACGGCCCACTTGTGCATGCAGGAACAAATATGGGATGGTCCCAAACGTGACCGTGGGCTGTGGATGGGAGATCTACAGATTACCGGCCAGACCATCAACAATGTGTTTCTGGATCACTTTCTCATGGAGTTGAGCATGACGCAGGTACGTTTGCAATCCCAGGGCGGACGGCCCGCAGACGCTTCGCCCATCAGTTATATCAACGGCCTGCCCGGTTATTCCAATGCCTGGATTTGTGGCCTGGCTGATTTTTACCGCCACACGGGTTCCCTAAAATATATTCAGTCGCAACATCAACTTCTGTTGTCCATGTTACGTTATATGAAACTAGGATTTAATAAAAAAAATCTCTTCGTCAATAAACTCAAAGCGAATTGGAATTTTGTGGATTGGGCACCCAATCTTATTGCCGCACCAGATACCCCTCAGGCGAATATGGCAACCGATCTATACACATGCTGGGGTGTGCGCCGGGCGGTTTTTTTGCTTCAGGCCATGGGTGATTCGGCCAATGCGGCCAAATATGCCCGCTGGGATCGGCAACTTATGGTCGCCGCCCGTAAATATCTGGCCAATCCAAAGACCGATACGTTCACAAACATTCGTCAAGTCAATGCCATGGCCGTTGATTCACATGTTGCCAATGCGCTGCAACGGCGAGCCATTTACGCCCGGATACTGGGGCCGAATTGTCCGTCATGGAAGCAGGTTGCCACACCCTACTACAATAATTTTGTGATTTTTGCGCTAAGTCATCTTGGGCATTACCAGCAGGCGCTGAATTTCGTTCGTTATTACTGGGGCGGCATGATTCATGAGGGTGCCACCACCTTCTGGGAAAAATATGATCCTACATGGCCCAAAAAACATTTTCACCGCCATCTGGACAATAACGGAAAACCCGACCCGAACCTGGCATGGAATTATCTCATCAGTCTTTGCCATGGCTGGTCGACGGGTGTAACGAATTGGTTGACGGATTATACTTTAGGCGTGCGGCCGCTGCGAGGTGGATTTTCCCGTGTTGTCATTGCCCCGCATTTGTGCGGTCTTACCTGGGTCAGCGGGCGTGTTCCCACGCCTCATGGGGCCATCGTGGTAAAGGTGAAGAAAACATCAGGCCGAGAGACACTTACTATTACCCTGCCGAAAGCGGTGCATGCGACCGTCGCGATTCCGGGTAACACCGTGACGGTCAACGGGGAGGCCGTCAGGGTCATCCGGGGGCCAGAAAATCGCAGGAGCTTTAGGCTTCATAACCCCGGTCATTACCTGATTGTTTCCACCGGCGGTTAATATGCCGTCCGATTTTCCAGCACGGCTGTGCCTGATGGTTGTCGCGCTGGTAATAGGTTCTGAATCCTTGAAAGGTGCCGGCAAATGATGACCAAGAAAATGGGAAGCTTTGAGAATATTCCTGCCGCTTGCGGTCTTACGCGCCGCCAACTTCTGGCGGCTTCCGCGGGGGCAATATTAGCTTCGGGAGTCAGCGCAGCGGCCGATTCCGTAACCGCAATCATGGCGGGGGAAAATAATGGCGGTGTCTCCGCTCATGCCCGGCCCAAGCCGGACCACAGCAATACCTTTTACCTAATGCCCATTTGGGAGGGTGCCCTGGATCGTCCGGATACGACGGATGATGAGTATCGACAGCAGATTGCAAAAATGAAAAAAGAATTCGGCCCCGGCAATAATTACAATAAATTGGGTTTTGCCTCCATCTACAACGCGGGAAACTTGCCGCTGCTTTTGCGGCAACTCAAAGTTTTTCGGGAAAACAACATTCATCGTGGCGTGATTTTTGCCATGCAAACCCATGATGCGGGACTGACCAACCCCAACGGTGATCTGCGGAATTATCAATGGCGGCTTAATGGAAAAACATGGCGTGGAATGCCTGGTCCGGTACAGGGGAGAGACACACTGGTGGTAACACCGTCTCGTTATGCCACGGCAATACGCGAGGAAATGCGCCGTAAGGCCAAACGCTGGGCGGGAGATATTAAAACCGCCATGCGCGCGTATCCCGGAGTTATTTCCGTCATTAATTTTTCCATTGAGGAAGAATTGGCCATTGGCGGCGCGACCAGCAATGCATATATCGGGGATTATAGTCCCTTTGCCATTGCCGAATTCCGGGATTGGCTGCGGCATCGTGGACTCTATGCGCCGGGTGCCAGATTTGCCAAACAGGGGGCACCTGAGGAAATCACGGGACCATTCACTTTAATTGATGGCCATCGGGTCAGCCCGTTTTATGATGATCCGACGCCTGATAATTCCAATGGTACCGGCCACTCATTTAATGAGACATTCGGCACCGATTTCAAAACATGGAATCTGGCCTATTGGGATCTGGAAAAATATCCCGATCCAATTACCGATCCACACTTTAATCCATCGCCTGAAAGCGGAAATGGATTTACGGCGGGGGGCTTTGACGCACCACGCGTCCAAAACCACTTCCGATGGTGGAGGGCATGGAATTGGACCTATCAGGGCAACAACAATATGTTTCCGCCAGGCAATCCATCGCATCCGGCGTATGGTTTCCGTGAATGTGAAGTGGCACACTTTGTTCGCGATGTCGCGAGCTTGCTCATAGCGGAAGGCTTACCTGAAGAATTACTTTATGCGCATCAGATCCCAGCGGAATTGCTGGGAGATGCAACGGCGGGTGTCCGGCGCGCTTTATCGTCCGCTTCAACCATCTGGTCCGGTTTTTTACCGCAGAATGGGCATCTGGGCATCACCCGTTTTGGCAGTTTGAATCCCGCTATGATCACCCAATACAGCCACAACTGGGGAATTTTCGAGTGGCATCCGGCTCCCAATCAACCCCCGGATAGTCCGGTGCTTTATCATGCGGCGTTAAGTGATCTGAGAAAATTTGTGGCTCATGGCTGCCATGCGCTATTTCCAGGTTGGTGGCATTCCGATAGAGTGGGCAAAACGTTCCCATTAAATGACAGCAACCTTGCCAAAGCGATTCACACTTTTCTCGCCGAGCAACCTGATGCTCCGCATTGGAGTAAAGGGTAATAAAGGCATTCGCGAAGCGTTAACCATGTAAACAACCGAACGTAAGGAATGACGGTGTTCGCATCATGCGAATTACGCTTGGGATCGTGCCGACTGGGACAACATTTGATGGCTCCGTGCTGTCACATGGAGTTGTACCGCGGTTTAATCCGGTAAGGAAGATAAAGATGTTCTCAATGCCCTTGCGGCCCCTCGCCGGTGTAAGATTATTTATCATTGCCGGTGCGCTGGTGATGCATGCCTGCAGCGTTGCGCGGGCCGTTGTCCTGCACATTGTTGCTGACCGCACTGTTATATCAGAAGGCGGAACCGTGATTATCAGGGCCACGGTCATGCGCTCGCGATCTGATTCCGGTGTCCGTATGGCTAAAGTTAAATTATGGCCATACGTCAATGGACGGCAATGGGGGGCCGCCGAGGAAGCCAACCGATCTGGCGATACGACGTTTATCATTCCAGTGCCGAATACGGGAACGGCCCGGATAAAGGTGGCGGCAAGTAGGCCGAAGGAGGCAGTGTTTCCGGTGGGGCGGCCTATGCCCGGTGGGGCGCTGAATTCCAACACCGTTGTGGTAACAGTGAAGGCGAGAAAAGTTATCATGCCGGTGCCGCGGCGACATCTGGTGGGAATAGATTATGAACCCTGGTTCACGCCGCTAAATATGACCTGGAACACCGCTGAAGCTGTTCCGATGCTGGGAAAATATTCTTCTTTCAATCCCGCGGTTATCCGACAACACGCGCTGTGGCTGGATCAAATGGGGATTAATTATATTCTCATTGACTGGTCGAATAATCTGTGGGGCAAGACGCGCTTTAGTCAGCGCTCGCCCGGTGCCAAACAGTTAACTGCCGCAACCACTTTGCTGCTAAAAACTTACGCGCAGATGCGGCGACAGGGAATTGCCACGCCCGAAGTCACGCTGCTGCTCGGTATAGACAACGGCCCCGTAACCACCACCACCGCGGTCAACGGAGAAATAGCGTGGATCTATAGAAAATATATTCAGAATTCTCGCTATGCCGGATTGTGGCTCAATTATCACAAAAAGCCCCTGATCGTGGTCTTTAACGGTGGCGGTCCACCATTTCTGGCGGCTAAGTTGGCCGCCGACGAGCCGCCGATCAATACCCACGATTTCACCGTGCGCTGGATGGCATCGCAATTGCAGAACGCACCACATTTCGCACGCGCCGGCTACTGGTCCTGGATGGATGGTTCCATTCATCCGATTCCAACATATCACGGCAAACAATGCGAGGCGCTGACGATTACACCGGCGTTCTTCGCCGACGGCGGCTGGCTGGCTCCAACCGCGCGGGCGCGAGATAACGGATGCACTTTCATAAGGGAATTGAATACCGCGTTGCGTTACCGTCCGCATTTTCTGAACATCTGCCAATGGAAGGAATTTGCCGGCCAGCCGATTGGTCAAGGATATGGGCCTGCGCATAACAATTATGTTGATTGCTACAATACGCATCTCAACAATGATATCGAACCAACCTCGCTGACCGCGTGCGCCTACCGCGGCTGCGGCGGTTGGGGCTTTTATTATCTGAATCTGACGCGCGCATGCATCAACTTGTACCATCAAAAGGTGCCACGAACAACGATTGTGGCAATCGGTGCGCCGCATCGCAATGCCGCGATCAGCGCAAACGCAAAGACGATGCTGGTGCGATGGGCTTGCGCCGGCAGGCCCCCGCGAAGTTTCACCCTGCTGATTGATGGAAGTGTAGCCGCCGCCGATATTAACCCAGCCGCGCGGGCGTATACACTGAAACGATCAGGATTGAAGCCGGGACGCCATGACCTCACGTTGCTTGCCAATGGGGGAATCAGTTACTTCAAGCTATCTTATACGCACGAAGCGCGGCGATTGCACGATGCCATTAAGACTGCGGCACACGTGGCATTTTTTATCAGGTAAACCTATAGTGGTAATTCTGGAATTCCGGTGTTATTGGCCCTGATGCGGTTTAGCCGGTCAAGTGGCCAAAGCGTATCCGGATATTATGGTGTTTTCATTTGAAAGGCGGCGTTACATGGCTGACAATACTTTTACAATTCCACCGGTCCGGACGGCGAAGTCCATGGCTTCGCGCCGCGATGTCCTGAAAATAGCCGGACTCGCGGTGGCTGTGGAAGCAACGCGATCCCGAGCCGCCAACCGCATCCGGAAGACGGTACCGCCCACGGGGCTGACCTGTGAATATCTGGTCGATCCTCTCGGTGTGGATACGATGCACCCGCGCTTAAGCTGGATGCTTGGGTCGGCCCAACGGGGTGAACGTCAAACGGGTTATCAGATATTGGTGGCGCGGGAAGCGGCGTTGCTACAGCCCGGTAAAGCGGATATTTGGGATTCTGGACACTGCGCCTCGAATCAGAGCGTGTTAGTTCCTTACACCGGTTCTGCCTTAACGGCCGGAGGACGCTATTTCTGGACAGTGCGGACGTGGGATGTAAGCACAGTCGCCAGTCCATGGGCCGCGCCGGCGAGCTGGGAAATGGGAATGCTGAAACCCAAGGATTGGCAACCCGCGCAATGGATTCAATTGGCACAGGATGCCCGCACATCCCCTCTGATAACACGCCCGCTCCAAACCGGTCCCATGAAAAAGCCAACCATGGTTAAGACCTTTCCTTCCCCCTTGTTTCGCAAAACTTTCTCCATCGGTAAGGCGGTATCCCGGGCGCGGATGTATATCTGCGGCTTGGGGTATTACGAACTATGTATGAATGGCAAGCGGATTGGAGATCACCAGTTAGATCCCGGCATGACAACGTATGACGCCCGGGCGTTTTATGTCACGCATGATGTCACCCATGCCCTGCGGTCAGGTGAGAATGCCATCGGGGTCATGCTCGGCAACGGGTTTTACGGTCAAAATATTGTCTGGACCCCGGCCATGGCGTGGGGGCCACCGGTGCTGCTGGCTAAATGTGTTATAGAATATACTGATGGCACGCATGAAACGATGGCCACAGATGACAGTTGGCGGGCTACCACCGGACCGGTGCTTTTTGACAACGTGTATGCGGGTGAAACCTATGATGCCAGACTGGAAATCCCTGGCTGGGCCGAACCCGGTTTGGATGATTCTCATTGGCAAGCGGCCCGCGTAGCCAAGTCTCCCGCTGTGAAACTGCAAAGCCAGATGATTCAGCCCATTCAAGATGCCCGCGTGATCAAGCCAAAACGCATCATTACTTCCCCCGGCGGTAAATGGATTGTTGATCTGGGGCAGAATTTCGCCGGATGTGTACGATTAACGCTCCATGAACCGGCGGGCACGCAAATCACGCTGCGTATGGCGGAGATACTGGCCCCCGATGGTGTGGAAATTGATCCTGCCACAACCGGTGTTTACGCCACCGGCGTGGTGCAGACGGAAATATATGTTTGTAAAGGTGGCGGCGAACAATGGCGGCCACGCTTTACCTATCACGGCTTCCGATTTGTGGAGGTCACCGGATTAAAACGCAAACCGGCCTTAAGTTTTATGGAAGGCATTCAGTTGCGCACGGGGGCAGAAAAGCGGGGGGATTTTGTCTGCTCTGATGCACAGCTCAATCGTATTTACCAAACCTCGCTTTGGACACTTGAAAGCAACATGCACAGCATTACCGAGGATTGCCCGCAGCGTGAAAAGTGTTCCTGGATGGGAGATATGGAAATTTCCGCCCAGGCGGCCATATTCAGTCTCAATATGGTTCCTTTATATAATAAACTGGCCAGTGATATGGATACCACCTTGGGGCGCGGCGGGATAACTCCGTGGAATACACCGCCATCACCTGGTCTGCCCTGCAATATTGCCACCGGGCGCAGAGTATGCGGTCAGGCCAATCCTGATTGGGGTGCTGCCCTGGTGGCCATACCGTGGTTTATATACATGTACTATGGCGATGCGTCCACACTGATCCGACAATATCCGCACATGAAACGCTGGGTACATTATGTGGCTTCCGCCGCCGTCAGCAAGAATGGTATTGTGCAATATGGCTATGGCGACTGGTGTCCGCCTGGTGTGGGTGGTGCCAACCCCAAGTGTCCGGTGCCGTTAACTTCCACAGCCTTGCAATTTTCAAGTCTTAATATCATGGCAAAAACCGCCGCATTGTTGGGCCGCAGCTCCGATGAAAAATGGTTTAAGCATCAGGCGTCTACAGTAAAAGCGGCGTTTCATCGCGCGTTTTACGATCCGCATTCGGGCGGATATGGTTCGCAAACCGCCAATGCGGTGGTCTTGCGGTTTGGTCTGGCTTCGGAAGATAAGAGAAAATCCGTCGCGGCCGCGCTGGCTGCCGAAATTCAAGCCCAGGGCGATCACGCGGATACCGGCGTTTTGGGTTCGCGGCCCCTGTATACGGTGCTCAATGAACACGGTTACGATGAATTAACCTATCGGATGATGAAAAAGATGGATTACCCCAGTTATGGCTTTATGCTGTCACGCGGTGATACCACCTGGCCGGAAACGCAATATAATACGCCATTAACGCAATGGCAGATCGGCTGTTCCTACAACCACGCCATGCAAAGTGGCTTTGCCGCCTGGTTTCATGAAAGCGTTGCCGGCATTCGACCGCTTGAAGCAGCGCCGGGATTTAAGAATGTTTCGTTATGTCCGCACAATGTTCATCAATTGACATCGGTGGATGCATATCATCAATCCATGTATGGAATCATTAAAAGTCAGTGGCGCAAAACGGGAACCCGTTTTCATTGGAATATTACCATCCCGGCGAATGCGAAAGCGTCCGTGGCAATCCCCGCACGCAATAGGGCCGCGGTGCGCGAAGGCGGGAAGATCATTGCGCCGAAAAATCCGCACATTCAATTTATAAAAATGGAAGGGGAATATGCCGTGTTCGCTGTGCTGTCAGGCGACTATCGCTTTACATCAAAAATGAAAAATCGTTGATGATTGCTTGAGTTACAGTCATTAATGGATTTATGTCCGCTAGTGTTTCGCGCGTTGCCGCGAGACATAACCGCGTGTGGCATGTACGCACCTGATTCGGCGAATTGCCTCCGGTCGCAGTTAGAAAATCAAACGAACCGGCAATGGCTGAGGAAATTTTGCCGCTGGCAATCCACCGCGCGGCACGGGTGATGGCCAGGCGGGCGGGTGCGGCGGAGTCGGCGAAAGTAATCAACGGGCCGTGGAGGCCAAACGCGATGGAAATTTCCGCCGGAATCGTACTCGGCAGGGTGCGGCGGAATGCGGCGGGGCTGACAAACCTGCCCCCCTCATCGCGGCGTGATTGCTGAAATATCCGATCATCCTCCAGCGATCCGAATCGTGTGCCCATGAACAAGCCCATATTTTCCCGGTGGATTTTCGGAACAGATCGCAAAAGCAACTCAGTAAGGTGAAGGGCCTGGGCGGAAATGGCATTGGCGTCATGGCTATCCAAAGGTGGCTGTTCGGGGGGGGGCTGTGCCGGGACTCGGATGTCAATGTCGCCCGCCATGCAAATCGGCCCATCGCCATTCTGCGATATATGTGCATAAATATATATATTATCGAACATTTTACAATGCTTCCATCGGGCCTTCGCGCTTTAAAACAATTGCCGCATTTAAGCCGCCAAATCCGCTGGCAGTTTTCAGGATGCGTCGCAGCGGCGCGGTTTGAGCGCGGCCATGCACAAAATTCAACTCCGGCCATTGCGGTTCCTCCAAACCGGTAATCGCCGGAACCGTGTGGTGATGCAGTATCCAGGCCGCCAGAGCTGTTTCAATAACACCACTGGCCCCCAGCGTGTGGCCGAGAAAACCTTTGGCTGCGGTGATATATGGCCGATGCGGAAATATTGTCTGCATGGCCAGAGCCTCCATGGCATCATTGTACGCGGTCCCTGTGCCGTGCAGCATGACCGCGTCAATGGCACCGGTTTCGATGTTCGCCAGTGATTGCCTGATGGCACGGATTAACCCGAAGGCATTGCGATCGGGTGCCGTCAAATGTGTGGCATCGGACGAAAGTCCCCAACCTTCCAAGATAACTCTTGGCCCATGAAACCCGGGTGCCGCATCATCCACTGCTTCCACCAGACATGCCGCCGCCGCTGATCCTAAAGTTAATCCCGCACGTCGGCGGTCAAACGGACGGCAGCGCGATGGAGTTATGGCTTTGAGCGATTGAAAGCCATCTTGTATAAACCCACCGGCAATATCGGCCGCGCATACGATCATTTGTCTGGCTTCGCCCATCTGTACCATCATGGCGGCTTCAATCAGAGCGGTCAGGCCGGAACTGCACGCGGTGGAAACCACCATCTTCGGGCCAGCCAGACCGAATTGATCCGCTAATGTTTGCAAGCTGTCGGATAACAGCGGCGGGAAGGGCGGTTGCTGATTCTGTCCGTCCAGGTCCAGCCACGTTTCTACGGGTTCCATATCACCTTTGGCCGTGGCCAGAATCAGACCGCAATCGTGCCGTTCTTCCGGTGGTGGCAGCGCGGCGATTATGGCCTGCGTGGTCAAGGTATTCCATAAATGGATACCCGGTTCCGGTGTTGGAACAGGCACGGGGTACTGGCCTGACCGCCACGCGCTAAACATACTTTCCGCGCTGGTATGGTGCGGAGTGGCGGCACCGAAACGCGAGAGCCGGATTGTTGCTGGTCGTTTGGCAATCATCATCAAGTCAGTTTAATTGATTTGTTCCTAATCGTCTCCGCACTTAGAATCTCGGAGCATCGTGTGGTAATATCCGTCGCAATCGGGCGATGATCCGGATATGCTTCCGATGCGGTTTGTGGAATGACCCGGTTGTGGCAGGGTGCGGCAGAATGGCCGAAAAAATAGAAACTCAGACGAATTGTCGGGGATCACATCGGCGTGTGACGCTGCGTGTGGTGTTGCGAACCACGCAGGTATTGTCTTGGTTCGCGATCTATCTGTTCTTCTTAACTGTGGTATTGGGGCCGTTCCTTTGGATCTGGTGTCGCTTATTTGATAATCAGAGGCGGATCGTCCGTAAACTGGTGCGGATGTTTTACCGGCAGGGTATGCGCGGATACTGCGGAAAAAACATGCGGATAAAGGATTTTAACTGGTCGGCCATTGCCGGCTCCTGCATTATCATCGCAAATCATCAATCCGCCATTGACATTCTCCTGATGTTTCAACTGCCGCCTGATGGTCGTTGCTGGTCTAAGGACTGGCCATTTCATCAACCTTTGCTGGGTTGGCTTATGTCGCTAAGCGGACATCTACGCGTGGATCAGCCTGATATTATCGCGCGGGCGACCGAAGCTTTACAAAACGGGCAGAGCCTGTATATATTTCCGGAGGGTACACGTTCACGCACATTAAAACTGGGACGATTTCATGAGGGGCCGTTTCTGCTGGCCTGCAAGGCCAATGTGCCCATTGTGCCGGTTGCAATTCACGGCAGCGGCAATTGCATGCCGCCGGGGCAGTTGGCGGTATTTGATGTCCCGTTGCTGGTGGAACCGCTGGGCATATTATACCCGGATTACACGCGGCCAAATCCTCAACGTGAACTGAAATTACGGGTGCATGGCATGATCGCGGCGGCATTGGCGCGCGGGTCTGATTCGTGCGTTGGCGGAAATGAGAATACCGAAATCAAACGCACTTCTGAATCGCCTCCCGCGGTTTCGACTTTGGATACAGTCGGAGAAGAAACCCATGGCTGAAAATCTTGCCGGAAATATTCCACATGGCGGTCAAATGCGCTGGCTGCAGTTCGCCAGCGCCCAGCCGGATGGCTGGGTCATCGGCCATCATTCAATTGCGGAAGATCATCCATTTCTGCGTAACAAAATACTGCCGCGCTCCGCCTTGATTGAAATCATCGCGCAAACCGCCGCCGCCGGCAGTCACAGCATCGCATCGGGCATTGTCGCGGGTCCAACGATTTCCGGAATGCTGATCGGTCTTAGCGATGTCCGATTTTACCAAGATGTTCGCGCCGGTGATAAATTGGAATTGCGGGTTCGTGTTACGCACCGCATGGGCAGCATGTTTCGTTGCGTGGGGCAGGCGTTTGAGAGATCGGATTTAATTTGTGAGGGTGG
>JAJYGE010000448.1 GCA_021785155.1 Planctomycetota bacterium | reverse complement strand
AGAAATAAAGTGGTTCCGCAGGCAAAGAATCATTGGCCTGCCACATCGTCCACATCCAATGCAACCCGTTACCCAGCAGAACTCCCCGGCGAATCATCATTGACTTCGCCAGAGCGCGCACCACGCCGGCAGAAATATCATAAGCCTGTACGCCCCCCGGTTTGCCGGATATTAGCTTGCCGCCGGTTCTAATCGCCCACGCGAAATCCTTTTGCACCAGCATTTCGTAAGCCACGCAGGTCAATATGCCTTTTCCTGCGGCAGGTGGGGCAGCAGTCACGGCTTGCGGTGCGGATATCGTTTGTGCGGGAGGTGCTTTTTTCGATGCCTGCCGGGGCGTCAACGCCGTTGGCACGATGGTTGCGACGCCAACGGCGATTGCCATAACTGCCGCCGCGGTGATAGCCGGAACATGGGCGGTGTGGAAGGCGATGCTGCGTGCGGCATGGGCCGTGGCCAAGTTTACCGGTGCTTTGCCACTAACACCTTGCAACACTTTTACCAATAATCCATTTGGTGCCGTGCCCGCACCGCTGGCAAGCAACGCGGCCAACGCGGTGCTGTCCATGGTGATTTTTTTACGGGCCATTATTCCGCGCAATTTTATCACCGCTCGGGTAATACGCTTTTCCGCTGCTGCCTCGGAAATATTAAATGTTTGAGCCATCTGCCGGGCGGATTGGTTTTGGAAATACCGTGCCACGAGCATATCCCGATCCCGGCTGGAAAGCCTTTGCAGCGCTGCGTCGAGCGCCAGGAGTTGTGCAAGCTTCGATTCCTCGGTCGCCGCCGCGATGGCGGAGCCTTGCGTTTCTTCATCCCGCATATTTGCCGCCTTTCGTTCACGATTTTTTCGCCGCCGCTCGGATTTTTCAATGTCATTGCAGGCATAGCGTGTCGCGCGCACCAGCAGGCCGCCGATGGGCTTTTTCAGGCTGCCGCGTTTTCGCCATAAGGCCAGAAAAACCGCCTGTGTCGCATCATCCGCCAGACTGGCATCGGCAAGCTGCCGGTAGGCCATGCTGTAAATCCAGCTGATATTTCCGGCTACGCTGTTTTCAAATAAGTCGTCTTCGCAGGGCTTGGCGGCTGCTACTTGATCCGGCTGTTGCGTCATGGGCTGTGCATCGCGTTTCATGCCGCTCCTTGATTTCGTTCTCATTATTATATGGCCGCCGACCGGAATTCCGGACATAATTTTTACCGGCGTGAGACCGTGTTATCCAAAGCATCGGCTTGAATTATGTCATTTTTTGAATTATTTCTATCTTCCTCCTTCAGTGTTATCTATATACGAGTGCTCGGTCACAGCAAAATGTATGGGTTGACGAGGAACCCTGGCGACGGGGGGCGTGTCCTTTGAAGGGCAATCAACCTAATACTACAGCGCGGATTCCGAATCGTCGCCGGGTTGGCCGCGGAAAATCAGGATTCGGGAAGGACGCTTTTCGCCCTCAAAATTCGAATTCGCGCTGTATTACAAAAATGTGGATGTGACAGAGCACTGGCCGATCACCGGAACACGCATGTTTTCCAGGCAGTCGTTGTGCTGCTTAGCCGACAACGTGTACCAATGGGCTGCCCGCGGATAATTTATCGCCGTTCCACAGCCAAACTGACAGCAGTAGCCGAGGTAGAATTCCGCTCCGGCATTGCCTGAACCGGCACACCGGTGAAACCAACAACCAGTGCCGTTATTGCGAATATTTGCCGCGGAGCGGTAAACAGTTACGGTAAAGCCAGCAGCGCCGCGAACCATGCGCTTCACGCGCGATGGCCGCGGGGTCATATCGGCGGGCTTGGTTTTACGCATGTTTACACACCTTTGGTCAGGAAGCCACCATCAACCACAAGCGTTTCGCCGGTGGTAAAGCTGGCGGAATCGCTGATGAGATAAATGGCCGCGCCCACGAGTTCCTCGGCATTACCAAAGCGGGCCATGGGGGTATGTTTCTTTATCCATTCGCCACGCGGCGTGCCTTCGAGAATTTTGCGATTTAAGTCGGTGGGAAAAAATCCGGGCGCGATCCCGTTGACGCGAATGCCCAGCGGTGCCCATTCATTGGCCAGCCCGCGCGTCAGGCCCATGATGCCGGTTTTGCTGGCGGCGTACGCAATGACTTCCGTGAGACTCATAAAGGAACTGACGCTGGCGATGTTGATAATGCAGCCGCGGACGGCCTTGGCGTCGGGGGTCTGATCCTTCATGATTTTTCCCGCGGCCTGGTTGACAATAAAGCCGCCAATGAGATTGATACGAATGACGCGTTCAAATTCCTCCACCGGCATTTCAAGTGTTGGCTGTTTTTTGTGAACGCCGGCTGCACTGACAACGGCATCAAGGCGGCCATATTTGGCGGCGGCATGTTTTAATGCGGCGTCCACGGCGGAAGCATCGGTGACATTGAGGGCCATAGCGTCATGGCCTGGCCCGATGGCGGAAAGTTCTTTTTGCATCGCCCGGACTTTGTCAGGATTGCTGGAAGCCGCGATAACTTTCGCCCCGGCCTGGGCATAACCCAGTGCAATGGCCTTACCCAACCCGCTGGTACCGCCAGTGACAAGACACACTTTTCCGCTGATGTCCAAAAGAGAATGCGTCATGATGACTCCACAGGTTTGAGTTTTGCACGATCAAATTCCACACCCGCTTCGCGGGCGATATGTTCCAATGCGTCAATTTCGGCGGCGGTGAAAATCAGCCCGCCGAGTTTTTCCGAGCGTTGCGCCGCCCGTGCCTCGGGTTCCCCCGGCAGCATAGTTTTTTCGTTGCCGTGCCCACGGATATCCGCCAGAACAGCCTTAATGTTTTCCTGCTGCGAACGATGATATGCAAACGCTTCCCCGCTGATGGCGTCCGCCCGGATACACTGGAAAAAAAAGCAGGGTGTACGTTTTTCATCTTTTGGGCCGATGCTCCAGCGGCTGCGCAGCGTTGGCAGGGAACCACCGATATATGCTGCCAGCAATTCATCAATTAAGGACAGACCATAACCCTTGTGCTCGCCGAAGGGAAACAGTGCCGCGGCCTTATTGGGATCCTGGGTGGGTTTGCCGTCCTTATCCACCGCCCATCCCAGTCCGAGCTGCTTACCTTCGCGCGAGAACTGTTGCACGCGGCCCATGGCCACCACACTGGTAGCCCAGTCGACGCATATCGGAAAGCCAATGGCTTCGGTGGTGGGGAATCCCCACGAATGGGGGTTTGTGCCGAGCGTTGGAAATTTGCCGCCAAAGGGAACAACTTCCGTCAATGCCGCGGTACAGGCGGTGTAAGCGAGATACCCGTTTTTCGCGGCTTCAATGACGTATCCGCCACCCCAGAGATAATGAAAAGCGTTATCCACACTCACGACGCCCACGCCGAATTCATCGGCCAATTTCATGCAGTGTTCCATAGCGGCAAATGCGGTGGCCTGACCCAGTTTACGGTTGGCATTCCAGCGGGCAACGGCTTTGAATTTAGATGGCAAGATCTCAATTTTCGCCCCCGGCACGCAGCCACCGGCCTTGGAGCCGAATAGTTCATCAAGGTGCAGGGCTTTAATGGCATTATGCGTTTTAATGCCATGCCGCGCCGTAAGATCGCTGAATCGCGCTGCGGCGGCGGATTCCTCAGCGGTAAAACCACGCTTGCGATAAGCTGCCTCCACAATATGGTGGTGCATGGTTGTGGGCATGACAAATTCAGTCGGTGGTGTGTTACTCATAATATCCTCGTTATCTTCCCTTGGTTCATGGTTGTCAATGAATCTCTAAAACTTGTTGGCCTGAATGTAATCGGAATTGCCGGTCAGAAAATTCACCAGATTCGCCGCCGCCCGCAGGCCCTGCCGCTGTACACTTTCATACGTACGGCTGCCAACATGCGGGGTGATGATGATATTATCCACGGTCTGAAAAAGATGCGGTGCCCGCAGAGGTTCATATTCCAGCACATCTGAGCCGTAACCGTGGAGTTTTCCGGATTTGCAGGCATCCACAATATCCTGTTCCACAACCAGTGCACCACGGGCGGTGTTGATGATCATCACGCCGTCTTTCATTCCGGCAATGGAGCGTTTGTTGATCATGCCGCGGGTTTTTTCATTCAAGGTGGTGTGGAGAGAAATAACATCTGATTGTGTAAATAGTTCAGATAACTCCGTAACCCGGCGAACGTTGTATGTGTGAAGGAATTCCGGTTCCCAATAGTTGCCGTAGGCCAGTATTTTCATATCAAAGGCGCTGCATCGCTTTACCACTTCCCGCGCGATGCGGCCTGAGCCGATAATCCCCAGTGTTTTGCGCCAGAGTTCTCTTCCGGTCCGGCGGTTCCATTGGCCTTTTTTGACGCTGCTGGCGTGGAACCAGAAATGCTTGGCCACGGCGATCATCAAACCGATGGCATGTTCCGCAACGGCGGTTTCATTGACGCCCGGGGTAAACAATACCGGCACGCGGCGCGAAGTGGCGTGTTGAACGTCAATGGAATCCAGACCGATGCCATATTTGGCAATCACTTTCAATTGAGGAAGGAAGGCGTCAATGACTTTGGCGTTAAGTTGATCATCGCCATTGAGCAGTCCGTCAAATGGACCTTGTTGGGCAAGAATATCAAGCATCTGGGCTTCGGATAACGGTCCGCGGGCGCTGACGATCTCAAAACCGGCCCCATTTAGCAGGTCATGATGCTGGCCGGGGGTGTCTTGAAAGCTGGTGGTAGTCAATAAAATTTTCATAAAGTTCCTTGCTTGTTAAGCCCGCAGCACATCCATTGTCGAAGGTCAGCCACCGGATTATCACCCGGTGTTCTGGAGCCACGATTCAACAGAATACTTTTTCAATATGCCGATTGAA
>JAJYGE010000486.1 GCA_021785155.1 Planctomycetota bacterium | reverse complement strand
TCAGGGCTGATTCCGCATCGCAACCGTTTCTCAATACCATTGTGGAAACTCTGGCGGGCCAGATCAGCGTGCGTAATATGACCCGCCCCGCCGCGAAAACACTAAAATTGGAGGTCACCGACTAGTGCTCTGTTCCTGCCATGGACTTGCCGGAAATGCATCAAACCGTAGGATAGATGCATTGCAATGGGCCGCAAAAGGCCTTTTTGCGGCATAAACTTTATTTCGACTGGAGAAAACGAATTTATGGATCGCACCTTGATAATCTTAAAGCCTGATTGCGTGCAGCGCGGATTGATTGGAACTATTATCTCGCGCTTTGAACAAAAGGGCCTTAAGATCGCTGGTATGAAGCTGGCGCGTATTACGCCTGCGGTGGCACATGAACATTACGCCATGCACAAAGGAAAACCCTTCTACAATTCCCTGGTGGAATTTGTCACCAGCGGTCCGGTGGTGTTGATGGTACTGGAAGGCAATAATGTCATTGATGTGAGCCGAAAAATGATGGGGGCAACATTCGGCTTCAAGGCTGATCCGGGGACCATTCGCGGTGATTTTGGCGTTTCCAGTGCCTTTAATTTAATTCATGGCAGCGATTCTCCGGAGACCGCCAAGGCTGAAGTTGCACGGTTTTTCAAGCCCGATGAACTTCAGGACATCAACCGGGCACTGGAGCCATGGATTTATGATCTGTCCACCGGTTCGCCGCAGTGATTTCGGTTCGGATGAAACAGTTTGGTATATGGAGTATGCTATGATCATCAAAAGCAGTGATGCGGTGCCCGCGAAACCCATGACCATGGCCGGAGCCAATCGCGTGACCATGCGGATGTTGCTGGGGCCGCTGGAACACTGCCCGAACTTTGCCATGCGGAAATTTACGGTTGAACCCGGTGGATTTACGCCGCATCACCACCACGATTACGAACATGAGGTGCTTATTCTTGCCGGGCGTGGTGAAGCTCTGACGCCCGAGGGAACCAAGCCGCTGAAATCGGGTGATGTGGTGTATGTTCCAGCCAATGAGATGCACCAATTTCGTAATTCCGGTGCCGTCGATTTTGAATTTATCTGCCTGGTTCCCGCCCGGGTCCATGCCCCTTGCGCGGGCTAGAAGTCACCCGCCGGAGCGTGCCTGATGGATATGCCCTCACCAGAACCTGCCCCCATCACGCCCGGAGCGGAGGCTCGCGTTGAGGTGGCCGGCCACACGTTGGAATTATTTACGCGAACCCATCTGCTTTTTGAAGCCATGCTGACGGATATTGCCGCGGCTAAAAAACGTGTATGGCTTGAAACGTATATTTTTGCCGATGATGTCGCATCCCATGCGATTGCCGATGCCCTGCAACATCGTGCCCGCGACGGCCTGGATGTGCGATTACTTTATGATGCCTTGGGAAGTCAACACACCGATCCCGAAATATTTAAGGATATATCAGCGGCAGGCGCGCAGATACATGCATATCATCGGATCAAAGAAGCGTTACGCTCCATTGCGGCTTTCATTATTCTTAATCGTCGGGATCATCGCAAGCTGCTGGTTATTGACGAGCGCTGTGCCTATTTTGGCGGGATGAACATTCATGATCATGGTCACCTGTTCCGTGCGTCGCCCACCGACGTCTCTGTTGATCCTGCGGCGGCCTGGCGGGATTTACACATTCGTCTTACGGGGCCGCAGCAACCGGAAATCGCGGACAGCTTTGAGCGATCGTGGATGCACGCCAAGCGGCAGAAAATGACGCGCCGGCCACGGGACTATCGGCGTGTACATCTGCGTTCGACGGAGGAATCCATTCATTTTTTTGATACCGGCCCCGGATTGAAGTTCAGCCGGGCACCGCGAGTATTTCGTCGGCTGTTACGGGCCAGCAATCACAGCGTGGTTATTGCCATGGCCTATTTTATTCCCGTGGGCCGCGTAATGCGGGAAATCATCCGCGCACGGCGCAGAAATGTGCATGTGCATGTATTGGTTCCAAGTCTGACGGATGTGCCGATTGCTCAATATGGCACCTGGTATCTGTATCGCAAACTATTACGATTGGGAATACGTTTGTACGAGCGCAAAAACCGCGTGATGCATACCAAAGCGATGGTCATTGACCGGCAATGGACCGTCGTCGGGTCAGCCAATATGGATCCGCGCAGTTTGTTTATCAATTTGGAATTCATGGCCGTGATTCGCTCCCCCACCTTTGCGCAGGCCGTGATCCGCGTGACCCGGGCCGAGTTGCGCCGCAGCCGCCGCGTGCGATTTTCCGACTGTGAAAAACGCACCTTAAAGCAACGCTTTTTAAGCACTCTGGCTTATTCCTGCCGCTGGTGGTTGTAAGCACCGGATCGAGGCAAAGCCCGCCATCCCCCCCCACTATCTTCTGGCCGCAGCAGATCCCGGGAAACTGTCCAGGTAATGGCCGGGATGGCCATGACATGGACAGGGCACCAGATTTATTTGAAGTGCAAAGCATTTCCGAGTTCCGGATGTTCCCGCAGGTATTGGCGGACCATTGAAAAATAGCTTATGTCCACCACCGCCAGATCCATCAGTGCCAGAGCTTCTCGAACCGCTGAAATCGCGGTTTCGCCGGGGCCTTCAATTTCCAGAAAGAATCCGAATACCGGCAACTCATCAAGCTCCACCAGACAATCTCGAAATTCATACGACCGCCGGCGCTTCTGAAATTCCATGGTCTTAATATAACCCAGTTTCAACAGCAGCATTTCCGTCATTTCCGGCGGCGTGGCAACAATGTCAATGGATGGGCGGCTGCTGATTTGGTCTCCAGTTCGCGATCCTTTCCATGTCACCACACTGGGCAATGCGTTTCCCGCCGGGTCGGTTTGATGCCGCAAGCGAAGCGCCGCACGCAAGGCCCGCAGTTGGCCGTCCGGTGAATCCAGAAAAATATTGGTTTCCCGCACGTCACGGATATACGTTGCTCCGGCCTCACGCACACGTTGAGCCATGGTTTCATAATCACCGGCGACTTTGAGTTTAATCTCAATTTCACGCGGTGTTTCACGGTTTTCAGCCATGCATTGAGTCCCCTGCGGCCTTTAAGGCACTTAGCGAAATAAGGCAATAATTGCCGTCTGCCCATGAATAAAATTCCGCCCACCCACCGGACCGAGTTCCCCGGCACAAAAAAAGCCGGCCACTGGAATGGTACCCACCACCTCGCGCAAAGCGCGAATATCATGATCCGGCGTTCCAAAAAGATTCATACCCCGACCGTTGCAACTGAACATTAAGGCACCATGTGGAATTTCCGCCAGCATTAATTCTCCTTGCAGCAGCAGCCGCAGGTCTTCATCCGCTGATTGCGCATCCTGAAGATGAAATTGAATCAACTGCCCCGGCTGCACCATTTCACCAATGGCCAGGCTGCCCGTGGGCCGATCTATACTTAGGATATTCCGCACCAGAAAATCTCCCCGACCAAAATTACCCTTCCGCTGATCAATGACACGGCCAATCAGCAGCCCGCGCTGTTGGATGAGTTCCCGATCCTTCAATGACAGCCCGGACATCATATCCCGCACCGCGGCCATGGCAGGCTGGTGGCCCAGCGTCTCTATAATGTTTTCATGCCCCTTCGTGATCGTGAGAATCGGACCAATCGGGCGACATCCCTGCGATACCACGCAATCCACCTCCAGCGGCCCGGAGAACGATATGCCGATCATGCCGCTGTTGAAAATATGGTCGTTAATCGCCAGTCGTGTTTCGCCGGGCCGCTTGACCCCGCTGGCCATGCCGCCCACCACCGGCGCATTGGGAAATTCCCGTGAACACGCTTCCAATAATTGCACCACGGGCGTGGTAAATGGATCGCCCAACATTATAAAAAGCCGTAGATCCGAGCCGGCTTCCAGACGCGCCCGCAATGTGCTGTTTTCCCCCAGCAGTTCCGACCATTCCTCATCGGCAAACCGGAAATGATCCACCGTCACGCCGGGTACTGAAAAGGCGATTGCGGATACCCCCGGCTGTCGCTCAATTTCCCGATCTACGCCCAATAGGCTTTCCGCAGTGCACGCCAGAAGCGTCCGACATTGCGTACGCTGAATTAATTCTCCGGTAATCTGGGCAAATTCCGTTTGCAGCAGCGATGAAACGAAGACTACCAGCAGATCAATCGGCAGTTCGCCCATGTCGCCGCCGATCTGTTGATAAATGCTTTCAACGATGGTCGTGGGGTTACTTTCAGCGGCGATGGCGGACGATAAACGCATTAATGGAAACTCCTGATACTTGATGCAGTATAGTTTCCCGGTGCATCCCCAGCCAGCGGCATGCGATATGGTACATCAAACTTACGCACGGGAATTGTTGGAATCCAGGGATGTCTTAAGTGCATCAAGGCAATCAGGGTCAAACGCTGTACCGCGATCTTTTTCCATAATCGCCAAGGCCTCGGCGATGCTGCGACCAGGATGATATGGCCGCTGCGAGGTCAGGGCGTCAAAGACATCCGCAGTGGTTAAAATACGCACCACCTGCGGAATCTCCGCACCGTGCAGCCCGCGCGGATAACCTTTGCCATCGAGGCGCTCATGGTGGGATCCGGCGCTGAACGCCATGGAGGAAAATACCGATACCCGGTCCAGTATCTGTTCAGAGAACGCGGGATGCAGACGTACGCGGGCCCATTCCTGCTCATTGAGTTTTCCGGGTTTATCCAAAATAGAGTTGCTCACACCAAGTTTACCGATGTCATGCAGCAGGCCCAGTCTATTGAGCCACCGTGCTTCATCGGCAGTAATGCCAAACTCCCGCCCAATCCGCAAGGCATATTCCGCAACCCGGCTGCTGTGACCATGCGTGTATGGACTTTTGGAGTCGATCACATCGGCGAATCCCTGAGCAATTTGATCCAACTGGGATTCTTCAACATATTGAACCAGATGTTGCGGCTCCAGGGTACGGACCAACTTTTCCAGGTTTGTATCTTTCAGTATCGTCCATAATTCGGAATTGGCGGCCACCTGTTCAAAGGCCTTTACCAGCGCGGGATCAAACCACGTTCCACAGCGGCGCTGGACTTGTTCCATCGCTTCTTTGGGTCCACTGATGGCATGAAACACTTCCGCCACCTGCGCCAAAAGCGCAATGCGACTTTCAATCGGAATATCCGCGCCCTGCGCTCCACCGGGATTGCCCCCGCCGTTCCAATGCTCATCGAGCCGACGAATTCCCTCCGCTACAGAGATGGAAAATCCGATCCGCGCGGCAATGCCCGCTCCGCGTTCGCAACGTGAGGTGATCAGTTCGCGTGCCAATTGCCGACCATGAATCGCCAGATGCACCAGCTTGCCCACCCGTTTACGCAGCGGTGCGTTCGGGGCAAGATTGGCCAGAACAAAACGCGTCAGTTGGGAGATGCTTTGTGAATCAACTTGTCGATAGCGACTTTTTACTCCCAGATCATCGCTGCCATAAAGTTCGCAGACCCGAGCCGCATTGCTCGAGCAGCCGATGTCTTTCAGCAGCAGCGTGTAATAGAGATTGGAAAGCGTTTGCACCGGCAGTCCGATCTGCGTGCCGATATTCATGCCTATCCAGCAGACACGAATGCAGTGGCCGGCGGGCAGTCCTTCAGTCAGATCCAGAGCATAACTCAAAGCTCCGATCACTTCAGACAATGCCATACGATGCCCCGGCGGCGTCCGCTGATCACCAGAAGAACGAACCCGGGTCATCGGAAGTAAAGTTGAAATTGGTGTCATGCTTCATGCCTCGCCGACCAGCAAAGTCCCCATCGCCCGTCCGGCACTTCCCATAACCAACACAAACTGCAGGTGCACTGCGAACTGCGACGTGAACCAAGAAAATATCGGCAAAAATGTTGCGCCGTAATGAGTGAAACTTGCGGCGCGATGCTTATGGGACACATGGCGAAACATCGACACGGTTGGGTTAATGCTTCGGTGGTTCAATGGGATCCACCGTTGCGGCGGAAAACCATGCCGAAACATGTGAAATACCCCGACATTCAGGGCATTGTATTTCCGTGTTCATAAATGATGCCCGGCAATTCGGACATTGGCCATGAGATGCGAACATATCAAAAGGTGTGGAGCAGTTGGCACAGGTCCAAAAGGCGCCGACTCTCGCCCCTTGATCGCAATGAGGACAATGGTAGCGCGTGTGCCGGGGAATTTTATTCATCACGATCAGTCGTGTGGATTGACGATAGGCGGCCACGGCCTCAAAAATCAGAAAGGCCGACAGTGCCATCATGTAAATCTGCCCGCTTCTAAACGCCAAAAGCGCCAGCAGACCGGATCCCACAAGTCCCACCACCGATGCAATGCGCAATGCCAGCCCCTCGCCGGTAAAAAACCAAAGCAGCGACCAGAGAATTTTCCCGCCATCCAGCGGATATACCGGAAGCATATTAAATATCAGAAGAATAAAGTTAATCAGCACCACACGCGATAAAAATCTTCCCAGATTTCCCGCGGCACTCGGGGTATAAAGCACAAGGTGCAGGAAATTGCCCCAATTGAGCGCCAGATGCGGAGCTACAGTCAGCCAGAAGATGCCCACGGTAATGGGAATCAAAATAACATTGACCATCGGCCCGGCCACAATGCTCCAAAGCATGGCCCCCGGGCGCCATGGCGGTGAGACATAGGCAAAACCGCCAAATGGCCAGAGAATAATGGTATCCGCGGTGCCACCAACCGACCGGCAGGCCAGCGCATGGCCGAATTCATGCATCAGCACAAGGCCGAAAAGCGCCACAATTTCCATGAATTGCCATGTCGGACTGGTGTAATAATGGCTGTTGGAACTCATTTCAAAGAGCACAATGAGAAACCAGGTGATGTGCAGATAAACGGTAATGCCAAATATCTGAAAGAGTCTTATTGATCCGGCGCGCATGGATGGGCTCCAAACGGATTATAAATATCAGCCGCGAACGTATCCGCTGATCCGACCGAGGCTGTTATCATTGTAGCGGTTTTACAATTGGAGCGTTGGCTCCGTGAAAATCCCCCCAGGAATCCGGCGGCAAAATCAGTAATTATTTCCCGACGCGGCGGGAGAATTTACGCATCCAGATGGTCGTATCGGAATTATTCAACATGCCGCCGGCCACGCCAAGGCACAGCGTAATCAGTTCCTCATTGGTTGCCGTTAATTCATGGCCATTGACTTTCAAAAAAGCAGCTGCCGAGATAAGTGCTGCGCGTTTATTGCCATCATGGAAAGCATGCGCCTGACATACATGAAACAGATAGGTGGCCGCCATGGCGGCAATCCCACGATGCAGGTATTGTCCATCAAATGCCGCCTGCGGCATCATGACCGCGGACTCCAGAAGCCCGTGATCGCGCAACCCGGCCATTCCACCTTCATGTGCGATGGAATCATCATGCAAACTCATCACATCATCAACGGTTAAAAAGATTATCTTCGTGTGATTCATTTTGCCAACTCACGCAATGCCTTGCCGTATTTTTTACGAATTTCACCCATGATCTTAACCAGCCCCTCTTTGCCGATCCCAGCGCTGGCCGCCGTAACAATCAACCGCGGACCATCCACGGTAATCTGCACCTGATCGCCAACATGCAGGCCAACCAGGTCCATGATGGTGTTATCCAGCGGCAACGCGCTGCCATTACCAACTTTCCGAATGGTTTTTATCAATGGCATAATCCGACTCCTGATATTAGGACACACTTTGAAATATTACATTGTAATAACATTTATCGCCGGCGGCAAGTTGGTCAGGTTCCGCGGTCCGGGTGCGTGAAACTTTACGCGCGACGTGTTTTCAACACATAACCATCGACTGATTTGACATTTTTGAGCTCGGCGGCGACACTACCGTTCGCCGCATACATGATACCCTACTTGGAGTTACTTCCATGCCGAATCGTCGTGACTTTCTTAAGCTGGCCTCCGCGGCCGCCGTTACCTCCGCGATTGCCACCCGCACGCATGCGACCGTTGCACCGGAATTAGGAGATGTATCCAGCGCGAATCTGGAAGCCAATGGATTAAAAATTGCGATTGGCCAGGATATTTTGCGTGTGCATGTGCTCAGCCCGCATATCCTGCGGTTGGATCTGCTGGCAGGTGGCAAAAGTGACCCACATACGCCGGTGTTGAATCCCAATGCTGTATTCCCCGGCGATCCGGCGGCGAAGATAGATGCTCAGGGCGATCCCATACGTATCGTCACCAGCCATTTTGAATTGCACATTGATCGCAACCCGTGCCGACTGACAGTTTTAGATTCGCAGGGCAAAGTTCTCTTGCATCAAACCACGCAGGAATCGCTGCGGGTGAACCCGAATAATCAGGCCCAGACCGGCTTTTCTTTCCGTCGCAATACCAGTGCCAGGTTTTATGGGATCCGCAATTCCGCCTGCTGGTCTAAAAATATTCTTCCCATCCTTAAAGACGGCGCCGGCGTCCCCAATGATACCTACAAGGTTGAAGCCTCCGTTGAAGGTGGCGGCGGAGCACCTTTCACCTGGACCACCGATGGCTACGGAGTTCTGGTGGATTCCGACGGCGGCTACTTCCATATCGGCTCGGAAGAGATTGGCTTTTATTACGGCAATCCCAAGGCGGACAATTATGGCCGCAATTACTTCCGCCCCAACAGTCTGACCGTATTTATCTTTGTCGGTTCCCCGCCGGAGATTTTTCGGGGCCTGGCCATGGCCAGTGGTAAAATGCCACTGTTTCCCAAGTGGGCGTATGGCTTTACCAATTCCCAATGGGGCACCAACCAGGAATTGTTGCGTGGTTATCTGGAAACCTATCGCAGTCTGGATATTCCCATTGACAACTTCACACTGGATTTTGACTGGAAGGACTGGGGGGCCAGCCATTATGGCGAATTCCGCTGGAATCCCGTGAAATACTCGCAAGCGCTTTACACATCGGATAATCCCGATGCGCTGATCAACTGGACGCGCGAACTGGAATGCAAAATTACCGGCATCATGAAGCCCCGCATCATTATCAGCACCATGAAGGGCCAAATTGAACCCATGACCACGCAGGGTGCCGTAGCCAAAAAACTGGATATTTTCCTGCCGGGTGAAAAACCCTTCGCGGATTACTTTTCTCATCTGATGTCTCTTCCGATCTACTTCTATAAACCAATATGCCGACAATGGTACTGGCACGCCACCTGGACGCATCAGTGCATGCAGCATGGCATCGTGGGTTTCTGGAATGATGAAGCCGATTACGGCAATATGGGAAACTTTGAATTCATGCACATGCAGCAGGCCCTGTATGAAGGCCAGCGTCAAGATCGTCCGAGAAATCGTGTCTGGTCCATCAATCGCAATTTTTACCTCGGCTCGCAACGCTACGCCTATGCCACCTGGTCCGGCGATATCAATACCGGCTTTGAGGTTATGCGGCTGCAGACGCTCGCCATGATTAATACCATTAATCTCGGACAGATGCGATGGGCCCAGGATACCGGCGGCTTTAATGGCCACCCCACACCCGAATGTTACAGCCGCTGGTTCCAGTTCACCGCCGTATGCCCCACGCTGCGCACGCACTGCACGCTCGGTGAACGCCGGCAGCCATGGGTCTACGGCGATCAGGCCTGTGAAACCGTCAAACAGGCTATTCGGCAGCGTTACAGTTGGTTCTTTTACACCTACGCCCTGGAACACGCCGCCTGCACTGAAACGGGCGTGGGCATTGTGCGGCCACTAACCTTTGATTATCCGCAGGATCCCAATGTCGTATCCATGTCCGATCAATGGATGTTCGGGAATTGGATTCTTTGCGCCCCGGTCCTGGCGAAAATGGGCTCCGGAGAAGATGAATCCCTGACGCGGCGCATCTATCTGCCCGCCGGCGAATGGACCGACTATTTCCGTGGAGATCGTTATAAAGGCGGTCAATGGATTAACTATGCGTTGAATTCCGGCACCTGGATGGATTGGCCGCTATTTATCAAGGACGGAGCCATTATCCCCACCGCTGATCCGGTTAAAGCCATTCATACCTCCAAACCGGAAATGATTTACCTGGATATATATCCCGCGGCTCAAAGAACCCAAGGCGAATTTTACGATGATGATGGCGAATCCTATGACTATCAACATGGGCAGTGTCATCGCCAGGTCATTTCCGCCCAGGCCCGCCAAGGCAGCACCGATATTCAACTTTCCGCCAATAGCGGCACCTACAGTTCCACCGTCATGCATTTTGTCCTGCGCGTACATGGACATGCGGCGGCGGCGGTGACGGTCAATGGCCAAGCCGTCAAAGCCGTTGCCAACCGCTACGCCCTTTCGCAGGCGACCAGTGGCTGGCATACGGATGTGGATGTCATCGGACCGGTCACGCTGATTAAAATTCCAGCCGGGGAAAAAATTGATGTACAAATCCATAGCCGACAGATCGTCAACAAAGATTTCGAAATTCTCGACTCCGGCGATGCGTCGATCTCCGGCCCCACGCCGCCAACGGTACCGCTGAAAACGAACAACCCGATGTACGTTGATGCCAATCTGTTCGCCCTCTCCCCTTGCCAGAAGCCCGTGATTATGAACAATCACAAGGGCTACACTGCGGGCGGATTTATCGCGGGCTTTGAATTGCCCGGCACCGCCGCGACGTATTATCTGCGCCGGCATAAGGCGGGCCGGTATCGCGTGGTGTTCCGCGTAGCCAACGCGGATCTTAACACGATCAAAACCATGAATGTGTATGTCAATGGCGTCATGGCCGGTGAACTGGCCATTGCTTCAACCGCAAACTGGGATACTTGGCAACATATCGCCATTTATCTGCCACTGGCGGCGGGAAATAACACCATCATGATCCGGCACGATGAGAACAACACCGGCAAGATCAATGTGGATTGCGTCAAGGTGCCCTACCGGCCAGCGACTTGAGAACGCCATCGGGCACGATCCCGGATTTGAAATCATTACGCGCTAAGGCGTCATGGCCGCGTGTCGCGGCGGCGTTCCAGTGCGCGAGCCGAGACGTACTTGAATTTGCCGGCGGTTTCCGCGGCGATGCGGCGCAAATTTTCCTGATGGCGTTGGTTTCCACCGACAAATGTAAATGTGCAGACGTGAACCGGATATTTTGAATTCAGGTGGCGAATGTCCGCAATCAGTCGCGGATCAACGTACCCATCAGTAAGGAAAAATATCACCTGCGGGTGCATGGCCCACGCGGCCTCGAAGGGCTTCAAAAATGGCAGCAGCAATCCATAGTCATGACCCTCCGCAATGAGTTTACGCACCTTTCTCCGTACCAGCGTCCGATTGTCCGGTGACGCCCGCAAGAGCCTGTCCGGCCCCAGGATTTTATATTTCCCGGAAATCGCTATTACCGCGAATTTCTGAAACGGGAGAAGCTGCCCGATCGACCTTCGCACTTCCCGCTTGAGCAGATAAAGATGTCCGACCATGCGGCCCGCGTGGTCCACAAGAAACACCACGCGCCTGGCCTGGGCCTGAACTCCGAAAAATGATACCGCCGGCATCCCCGCCAGGGCCTTTCCGGGTATTCCCATCGCCCCCAGGGCACCGTTGATCGACGAACTCGATGCGCCCTGACCGAGGCTGATGGCGAAAAGGTGCTGGTTGGATGCCGAACCATTAAGCATGGCGCTCAACGCCGCTGATGAGATCGAATGATTGACTTTATGCGCGCCGAGAAAATCTTGAAGCGTCATCGTATGCGTGGGCGAAACGGGATCTTTATTAAACGGCGTAAACTGATTGCCGGAAAGAAACGATTGCGGAATGATAATAGGCAGTGGCGGTGGTGCGGGAAGTTTTGTCAGCAGGTGAATGGCCAAAACAAATACAAACAGCGCCACGACATGAACAAGCAGCGATATCACCCACCCCAGGAGTCGGTCGGAAATTCTACCGGCATTCGCCCCGGAATATCCCCCCGGTGCAGATCCACAGACCAGCGGCTTTTTCCCCGGAACTTTAAACCTCGGACGGCTGTGAAAAAATATAAAACGCCGGCGCGAAAAAGTGCGGCCAAACTTTGGTGCACGCGCCATGGTTCTAAATCCCTTCGTGTTGCTTCCTTGGCCAGTATACCGGCGCGGGCGGCCAAATCCCAAAAAACTCCGCGCAGTTCCCAGACGTACACTCCGTGCTGAAAAAGTTGATCCTGATCCCCGCGACATTCTAAATACCTTTATTCAGGCAATAGGATACAAAAAAGGCTATTTAATAGCGTTTATCCGTAATCTCGCACTGTCTTTATCGGCCAATATTGTTCTGGCGCTTGACTTAGAAGTCTGGAATTCATACAACAGAGATGGTGACTTGTGAAGTCCCCGCTGGAAAGTCCCTTTTTTCGGGTACCATGCCGGGGAAGTCCAAGCAATTGATCGGGGAAATTGAGAGTCAGAATGCCACGGTAGGAAAGCACCGCCTTTGGGTCTGTTTTCCGGGCGTTTTTGGGGTTAAAAGATTATGGCTTGACGGTTTCAAGCCAGTTTTACAGGAGATATAACATGGCCTTCCAAAAGAAATCAAAAACACCCGCCGCACCCGCGAAACCCAGCGTTACGGCACCGGCTGCTGCACCCACTCCGATCGCCCGATCGGCAGCCAAAGGCAGCGGCCCGACAGCACCCGCTAAAACTGTCGCCGCAATCAGCACACCGATTTCCCATGAACAGATTGCCGAGCGAGCTCATCAGATTTATCTGAAGCGCGGATTCGGCCCCGGTGACGCAACATCCGACTGGATTGAGGCCGAACGGCAGCTCAAGGCCGGCCGATAAACGTAAGGCGCACAATTTCTGAAGTTGCTGTGCAACTTTTGACAACGCGGTGCGTGTAACTTCTACAGGAAAGCCTGAAGCTTTCCACGTTGGAGGTTCCGCCATGAAAAAAACCGCTTGCGTCATTGTGCTTTCCGGCTTGATCGGTGGATTGTCTCTGGCTGGATGCGCCACGCGCACAGTCATTGTGGCACGCCCTGGCCCACCGGTTGGTGTTGCAGTTGCCGCGCCGGGACCAGGCGCGGTATGGATTCCAGGCCATTGGGTATGGCGGCCCTATTGGGGCCGGTATGTTTGGATCCGCGGCCACTGGCGGTAAGGCATCGCGACAAAACAACGTGAGTCATTATGGCGCGGGAATGGCATGGACCCTGCGGCCCACGGGCTTGGAATGGTAAAAGCCCTGGCAACGCACTGGACTGGTGCCCTGTTCCGCCCATCATTACGATGGAACAGGGCACCGGGAAAATTAAACCATTGATTGCCGACGACCCTTTATCATGCGCTGCCGATCAAGAAGCCGGCAATGAGAACCAGTACGCCCCCGACCACCACTTGAAACGTCGCCTGTAAAAATGGTGTATCCATGTATCGGTGCCGGATATAGCTGATTGAGAATAATTCCACCACCACCACCGCCATAGCCACGCCCAGCGCAACATGAAAGTTGGGTATTAAAAATGGAATCGTATGGCCTATACCGCCCGCGGTGGTCATCAGGCCGCACACTCCGCCGCGAATCAGCGGATGGCCACGCCCGGTCAGAGCTCCGTCATCGGACAAAGCCTCGGCAAACGCCATGGAAATGCCCGCTCCAATGGATGCCGCCAATCCCACCAGTAAGGCCTTAAAACTGTCTTGGGTGGCAATGGCCGCGGCAAACACCGGAGCCAGCGTGGAAACCGAGCCATCCATTAATCCGGCCAGACCCGGCTGCACAATCTGCAATATAAACAACCGCCGTTCCGCCGCCGCCTCTTCACGTTGTACCGATTCCGGCACATGTTCCGCCTCCAGGGCTTCCGCGGTCGTGGCGTGTTTGCGCTCGGCTTCCGCAAGATCAACCAGAAGCTTCCGAACGGCGGCATCCGTCGCCAATCCGGCGGCTTTTTCATAGTATCGCGTATTTTCAAGCTCCATGATTTCGGCCTGCCGGCGCATGGCATTGACGCCGGTTTTCATCACCAGCCACAGGGGACGTCGCTTGATAAAGCCTTTCACGTCGTCACGTTTAATCAAGGGTATGTGCTCACCAAATTTTATCCGATGCAATTCAATGAGTTTATGGCGATGTTCCGCCTCCTCAGCCTGCATTTCCGTGAACATTTTAGCGGTGGCGGGAAATGACTTGGCCAGATTATGGGCAAATTCACCATAAATTCTCCCATCTTCCTCTTCCTGTCCAATCGCCAGCGCTAAAATTTCCTGTTCCGTAAGGTCTTTGAATCGTTTGGCCACAATAAGCTCCCATTTAAGTGTACATCCGAAATTTCCGCCTTGGATTATAGCCGCTGGCGACTCAAATCGTGTAGTCACATGCAAACTTCGAGTCAGCGTGGGCGTGGCCCAACTGTACCGCAGGCATCTTGCCCGCATCGACATGCGATACCAGCAGGCCGGATTGCGGAGTTTCAGGGCGTTATGCAGGTTTTTTCCGCGTGCGCAAGAATATGTCAGCGGTGGCCGTGCAGAGTATAATCATTTGTCATGACGCCGAAGCATCTTATTACCGTGGGGTTGAATCCAGCCATTGATTGCGTACTGCATTGTTCCGGTTTTCAACCGGGGCGGGTTAATGTGGGACGTCAACTGGCGCGAATTGCGGCGGGCAAGGCGGGAAATGTGACGCGGGCACTGGCATTATTGGGCCAGGACGTTCTGGCCCTGGGGTTTCTCGGCGATTGCGACTGGTCTTTTTTTAAGGAGAAGTTGCACAAGATTGGGCCAGGGGCGGTAGCATGTAAATTCAACCTTTTGTCCCAAGCTACAAGGCAAAACATCACCGTTCTGGACGGGGATGTGGAAACGCATATACGTCTGAAGGGTTTTGAAGTAACGGCCCGGGATATTGCCAGCCTGGAAAATATCCTGAAGGAAACGGTCCGGGAGGGGGACGCGGTAATTTTTTCCGGTAGTTTGCCGGAGGGGCTTGCACCTCAGCAGTTCGGCGTTTTACTGGATGCCACCCTCGCACAAGGAGCAAAGGTGGCGGTGGATACGACGGGGCCAGCCCTGGCTGTTGCGCTGGGCAAGCGGTTGTGGATTGCCAAGCCTAATTCCGAAGAATTGGCCGAAGCGTGGGGTATCGGTGAGTTGCAAACCGTCTCGGCCATTAAAGCCGCCGCGCAGCAACGATCAGGCGCGGTGGAGAATCTGGTGGTGAGCCGGGGCGGACTTGGGGCGGTTCTGGTGCGAAGCGACGGATGTTTAAGTGGTAGCGTGCCGACGGAGGATCCGATCATACGCACGGTGTCGTGTGGCGACCATTTACTGGCAGGATTTGTGCATGGTTTGTGGCATGGTAAGGCGCCGGCACAGGCGTTGGCGGAAGGATTGGCTCTGGCGACGGCGCGGGCAGTTTCAGAGGACCTTGAAATTTTCGATTCAGGAAAATTTTCCCGGCTTTTGCCACAGGCGACTGTGGCGCAGGTGTGAATTATGTGAACTTTATGGTAGAATTCGTCGTACATAATAGTCGCGCTGGAATTGTGCTTCAGCAGTTCAACGCCGAGAGCCGACAATGATGTGCAAGAAGGAACAGACGGATTGGCGAATCCGGTGTTCGAGAGTTATAAAGAGTGCAACGTTGAGACAATAAAGTTCAGGATCAAGCTGCGTCTGGTGTGCAGCAGGTGTGTGAATAAAGCATTGTTTTGTATTACTTTGCGGTGAAATTGTGAGTCAGACAACCCCAACTCCAAGTGGCGCGTCGGTACGGATTGGTGAAGTAGCGATGCCATTACCTGAGCATGATCATTCGCATTCCGGTAATCACGATCCGTTGGATGGCATAGCATGTGCTTGCGGGCATGAGCACGGTCACGAGGGGCATGGTCATGGCGCGGGCCATAGCCATTCGGGGGTCAGCTTAAAACTTCAACTTTCAGTCCTGGTACCGGCAACGGTAGCATTGCTGATTCTGGCCGGTATTTTCTATCAATTCCCCACGGAAGTTCCAATCGCCCGGGCCTTGGGCCTGCTGGCGGCATTGATTTCCGGCGGCCCGATTTTCTGGCAGGCGGCCAAGGGCTTATCGCATGGTCGCACCAATGTGAACGAATTAGTGGCGTTAAGTGTCATCGGTGCCATTGCGCTGGGGTGGCTTATTGAAGCCGGGTTGGTGGCGCTGCTGCTTCAAGTGGGCGCATTAATTGAGCAAGTGGCTACTGAAAGTGCCCGTAACGCAGTGCTGGCCTTGCAGAATCTGGCACCGGTTCATGCGCGGGTGCGGCGTGGCGAACGCGATGAAATTATCCCCGCGGAAGACCTCCGTGAAGGGGACATGCTGGTTATTGAGCCGGGCGAACGGATCGCCGGTGACGGCACGGTGATAACAGGTTCCACGAGCGTGGATGAGTCCATGGTTACCGGTGAATCAATTCCGGTGGATAAAACCGCGGGTGGCACTGTTTTAGCCGGTACGATTAACCTTACCGGCTCAGTGCAGGCCGAGGTTACACGCGTGGGTGAGCACTCGGCGTTGGGGCAAACCATTGCTCTGGTGCGGCGGGCACAGCAATATCAGCCGCAGGTGATTCGTGCCGCGGATCGGTTTTTCTCCTTTTACACGCCGTTGGTGCTGGTGTTGTCGGTGGTGGCGTTCTGGGTTTCCGGGCAGCCGGGTCGGATGATTACCATGTGGGTGGTCGGATGCCCGTGTGCGATGTTGCTGGCTTCACCGCTGGCCATTGTGGTGGCGCTGGCACGGGCCAGTCGCAGCGGCATACAAATTAAGGCCGGGCCGTTTGTCGAAGCGTCAGTCAATCTCGATACCGTAGTATTTGATAAAACCGGTACGTTGACGACGGGAAAGTTTATTGTTCACAGCGTGCGTCCAGCCGATGGGGTGGATGAAAATCAGTTGCTGGCGCTGGCGGCGGCGGTGGAAAATCGCAGCAGTCATCCGTTGGCCAAGACGATCTGCTCGTACGTCCGGGACCGCGGGGTTGGTTTTCATGAGGCCTCGGATGTGAAAATTCTGGAGGGATTGGGAGTTGAAGCGGAAGTGGATGGCCGGGTAACGCGGGCTGGTTCAATTAAAATATTGCCGCCGGAATTAGCCGCCGGTGCCGGCAACGTGGAAGCTGCGGAGTCGGTTCTTCCGCTGGTGCCGGTGTATGTGATGTCGGAAGGCAAATTAATGGGTTCCATCTGCCTCACGGATGAAATCCGCCCTGAAGCTCGGCGTGCCATCAAGCATTTGAGAAATCTGGGGGTGAAGCGCATTGTCATGATGACCGGCGACCGCCGGAAGACGGCTCAAATGGTGGGCCGTGCCGTCGGATGTGATGATATCTATGCCGAACTGCTGCCGGCGCAAAAAGAGGAGCTGATCCGGCAGTTACAGCGGGGCGATCATGGTGTGGCGATGGTGGGGGAAGGCATCAATGACGCACCCTCGCTGGCGGCGGCCACGGTGGGCATCGCCCTGGGACTGCGGGGAACGGATGCCGCCATTGAGGCGGCGGACGCGATTCTGCTGAAGGATGATCTCACGCGGATTCCGCTGTTGATATATCTGGCCCGGCAGACGCGCGTCGCTATTTATCAGAATATTGGATATGCTTTATTTTTCGCAATCTTTGCCTTGGTGGCGGCTGCATTCGGGCTGTTCGGGCCGGTGGTTGCGGCGCTGATTCACATGCTGGCGGTGGTGGTGATCGCGGTAAATTCCGTGCGGCTGGCGGGTGATGTCGGTGTGAATCGCAAGCCCCTGCCAATTGGGGTTAGACGAAAAGCGGTTCGAGAGGATCTACCGGTACCGGCATTGTCTCAGGCGTGAGTAACGAGTTATATCATGATGGTGTTGGTCAGTAACTTACCGGGGTGCGGGAAAGCGACGCATACGGCAAAAACATAAGCGGCTTGTAAGGAATTTCAGGCGTGAAGCGATCAATCACGGTAGCATTTTGGGTTTTGCTGGGCCTGTTGGCAATAACAGCGGTTCTGGCAATCGCCACATTTAAATATGGAGCGGTCTGTTTCTGGGCGGCATTGTTTGCCGCACTGGGCCAGACCGTTCTTGCGGCATTGGCATGGTGGGGGCTGCGCTTGGCGCGACAGCAAGCGGCTCTGGTCGATGAGGCCGAGGCGGAAGCCAATGTCAAGTTCACCCCCCTGGCCCCCCTGGGCGCGTTCCACATGAGTTATTCCGATGAAACCGCCAGTGCGGCAACCGCAGCGCCGTCGGTGGTGGAGCCGGAAGACATCACCACACTGGATACCGGCTTTCAGCGGGTAATTGTCGGACTCACATCGCTGGGATTTCTGGTACTTGCCGGGATCATCGGATTGCTGGTGTATCGTGATTTCGCGGCGGTTTCACCGGGACATCCCATTGTCATTTCACCAACACCCCTGGATCCCGGCGCTGTCGTCGCGGCCGGTACAGCTTTATTGATTTATATTCTTCTGATACCGTTTTCCCGTCCGCGGCCCGATACCGAAGGACTCGTTGACGCATCAAACAGTATTGTGATTTTGGGCATTCCGGGAGCTATTGCACTTCTGGCCGCGGTCATTGCGGTCTGGGCCAAAGTGGAATATGCCAGTCAGGCCGCGGCCATGTTTATCAGCGCAATCCTGATCCTGCAGGCCTTTGAATTGGGAATTAATTCAATTCGCAGCCACGGCGGAATTGTGGAATTGGATCAGGCAGGCGTGGATTTACAGCAACTGCCACTGGTCCCCATGCTTTCCAGCGGATGGATTGTGGGTATCCGCGTTCTGGTTGTTGAAAGCATCGGCATGGCCAGCAGCGGCACAACCGTAGTGGCGATATTTTCGCGGCTGATTCCGCGGATTGTCATTGCGGGCTTTCTGTTTGTGGTATTGTTAAGTACCATGCACGTCGTGCCGACCGGAGAAGTAGGCATACGTGAACATCTGGGCGTTACGACCAAAGCTGATCTGGCCCATCCATTGAATCCGGGACTGCATATCCTGTGGCCCTGGCCGATTGATAAGCTGCAATATGAACCGACGGATAAAGTCAATCTCGTGGTCGTGGGATCGGAAGAGCGGGCGAAAAACATTCTCGGCAACAATGCTTTCTCCTTCTGGAGCCAGCATGTTTCCATTCCGGATCAGGAGTTTCTGACCGGGGATGTAAATCCGGATGGCAGCCCGGCGTCGCAGTTGCTTGATGGCTTTGTGGCGGCGTGGTGGCGGGTGAAAAACCCGGGAGAATTTTTTGGTAACGTCTCCACGAGCAATATTATTGAAGTGGGAGGTTTGACCGGCGCGGGATCAACCTTGCATTTCCGCCGGATGGATACCGCTTTGGTGCATCAGGTTCTTTTGTATGCCGTGACGCGGGTATTTGCGCAAAACACGCTGAAGCAAATTATGGAAAGGAACGTCGGACCGGTATCACAGGCCATTAAAAAAGTCATGCAGAAAACGCTGGACAAAATGAAATCCGGTATCGTGATATTAAGTGTGGAAATCAAGGATATTCATCCACCCGCCGGGCAGACACAAAATACCGCGCAGGGTGTATTGTTAGGTCCGGCGCAGGCATTTGAAAACGTTGTGGCGCAACGTGAGGTTGAAGAACAGTTGGTGGATAACGCGCAAACGAAGGCGTACGCCGACGTGGCACAAGCCGAGGGTTACGCCAAGAGCAAACTGCTGTTGGCCAATGGATATGCCACGAAGGTCGTAAATATCGAGCAGGGCCGTGCGAAGGCGTTGACCGTTCAGTCCACCGCCTTTGCCAAGGCCCGACCGGCGGCCATGTCCTGGGCATTTTATCAGGCATTGGGCAAGATGTTTGGTCGGGTCAACAAAGTGGTTTTAGGCCCGGATGTTACGCCGCCGGAAATATGGCAAATCGGGCATCGACAGGGTAGCCTGATGGTGCCACCGCCGTCTGGACCGCCGGGTGGCATAGGATCGGCTGGTGGTGTCGGCAATACCGCCGGGGCTTCCAGCGGATCGCCGCAATAGATATAGGGTCAGGAAAATAAACTGGCGACGAATACCAGAATTTGGAATAACGGAAACTCCTTAAGGAATCAACATGCGTAAGTTAACCATTGGAACCATCGTGGCGGTTGTGCTGGTTGTGCTCTTCTGTGAACTCTGCACGGTCGTGGCCAAGCCCTACCAGAAGATACTCCTGGATCGGTTTGGTGAAATTATTTCCCATCCCACGCGGATTTGTTATAACTGGTTTCTCTGCTATCCGACGGATCGCGTCATTCGTCTGGACACGCGATTGCACCTGTATCAGAGCGACAACAGGGAAGTCAGCACCAGCGCCGGCGAACCGATCAGCATTCGCACTTTCGCGCTTTGGAAAATAGTCAATCCGGTGCTCTACGTTGATCGTCTGCCGGGTGGCACCCCGGCGGTACAGCGGTATTTGGATAATAAAATTCAAAGTGCCGTTCTTAAGCAGATCGGGCACTATACGCTTGATGAAATGTTCAACGTTGATGTCAAAAAACTACAAATGCAGCAGGCCGAAGAGAACATTCAGCAAAAAGTGAATTTGGGCATGCAATCATTAGGAATTGATGTGGTGAAGGTTGGCTTCGCCCGCATGACCTTTCCACCTGACGTGGCGGCCAGGGTGTATCAGCGCATGACCGCGGAACGTAATAAAATTGCCAGCGAATATATTAATCAGGGTGAAAAAGAGGCTCAGATCACCATCGCACAGGGGCACGAACAAGCCACGGAAATCCGTAGTGAGGCCAGCAAGCAGGCGGCCATTATCCGCGGGCAGGCGGATGCCAGCGCGTACGCGATTCTGAACTCCGTGCAGGAAACACCGCAGGCCCGGCAATTCTATCGGTTCTGGAAATCACTGCAATTGTTCGAAAATTCCATGGGCAACACCACCTATTGGGTGCTTACGCCGAATAATCCGGTTACCGAGCCGCTATTCGCGCAACTCAATAGGATCGAAGGGACCAACGCCACAGCGCCCAAAAAGATGGATCCGCCATCGGCGAAGTAAATGTGTCAGTTAACCGCGGCCAGGTGTTCAGGTAAAGCAGGTTCACAGGAAGTTTTTGATGACTCAGGTTGATCAACATAACGAAATTCATTCGCATGACCATCCCCATGATCATGAGCTGCCGGTCTTGCCTTCTGATGCGCCGTCCAGCCGGTGGCTGTCCCCGCAATTTGTCCTGATCTATTTTGTGGTGGGCGTGCTTATTGTTTGGATACTTAGCGGGTTTTATCAGGTGGGAGTAGGTGAAGTGGCGGTGGTGGAGCGACTGGGACAATATGAGATGATGCCCGGCGGCAAACATGCCCTGCTGATGGAAGCTGGCTTGCATTATCACATTCCATGGCCCATTGACACGGTGCATATTGTTCCGCTGGAACGCGAACATCTCCTGGAGGTCAATGATTTTAATTCTTCACCATCGCAGTATGCCGATCTGGAGAAGGCCTATCTCCGGGAAGGTTATTCCAAACGTGTATTAAATGCGATTTTTAACCCCTATCTGATAACAGGCGACAAAAATATCCTCCATGCTCGCGTGGCGGTGCAATATCAGATATCACACCCGCTGCAATACATTCTTGCCGTCTATCAACCGCCCGGCGGCCTGCCCAATCAGCAGTGGGACAAAGTTATGAGTCTGTTGACTGATCGGGAACTCATTCACCGACTGGCGTACGCCACGGTGGATGAAGCGTTATACAACGGAAAAACCGAACTGGAACAGGAACTCTATGATCCGGTTAAACCGACATCAGGTCTTCAGAGACTGGTGTCCAAGTTGAAACTCGGCGCTCAGGTGGAACGAGTGGAATTAAAATATATCCACTGGCCCAGTGCGGTAAATCAGGCATTTTCGGCTGTGCTTAATGCCCGGCAGCAGAAAAATCAAGCCCATCAGAATGCCAAGAAACAATACAATCAACTGGTCATCCTGGCGAAAGGCGAGGCCCAGGCAATTTTAAACCAGGCCCAGGCCAGCGCGGCCAGCACTGTGGATGAGGCGCAGGGCGAAGCCAACGCTTTCAGCCAGATATTCACCCAGTATAAACAAAACCCGCGCGTCATTACGCTCAAACTCTTAAATGACACGCTAAG
>JAJYGE010000230.1 GCA_021785155.1 Planctomycetota bacterium | reverse complement strand
TATCAACGGCATTGCCGCATTCCGGTGCGATTATTCATCTGCACGGAATCGACTGGGCTATTTTGGCGGTGTACTTACTGTTTGTTGTCGGCATCGGCATTATCACCGGTCGCGGCAGTAAAACCAGTGAGGACTTCTTTCTTTCCGGAAGAAGCCTGCCGGCCTGGATCACCGGATTGGCATTTATTTCCGCCAATCTTGGCGCTCTGGAAGTCATGGGCATGTCCCAGCAGGGCTATGAATACGGTATGATGACCGCCAATTATTATTGGATTGGGGCCATTCCCGCCATTGTGTTCATGGGAATAGCCATGATGCCATTCTTTTATGGCAGCAAGGTACGCAGCGTGCCGGAATTTCTCAAGAAGCGCTATAACGAAGGTGCGCGATTCATTAACGCCTTTACATTCGCCGTATTTACTCCCGCAATTTCCGGCATCAGCATGTATGCTCTGGCGGTGGTTATGCAGGATTTCCTCGGCTGGCACTTTGCACCAAGCGTCTGGGTGTCGGCGGTGGTCGTTCTTGTGTATACCTTCATGGGCGGCTTGACGGCCAGTATTTACAATGAAGTGCTGCAATTTTTCCTCATTGTTCTGGGAATTGCGCCGATGACCATCATCGCCCTGATTGCCAATCATGGCTGGGCGCATTTCAAGAAATGGATTGCCACGCATCAGTTGCCGTTCCTTACGCCGGACCAGGTGGCCGCCGCCGCCGCCAAGCCCGGCAGCATCGCCCATCAAATGCCGGCCACGCAATGGATGCATACCTTTCAAAATACACTTACCCAGAACAACCCCATGCACATCACTTGGCCGGGCGTCGTATTAGGTCTGGGCTTTGTATTGTCGTTCTCATACTGGTGTACCAACTTCCTTGTGGTGCAGCGGGCCTTGGCCGCCAAGGATATGAACTCCGCTCAACGCACACCCCTGCTGGCGGCGTTTCCTAAAATGATATTTCCGTTTATCGTAATTCTGCCGGGCCTTCTGGCTCTACCGCTTTTGCCGCATCTTTTTCCCGGAAATACAACGGTCCATGGCCACCTGATTCCGGCCACTGAGTCTTTTAACAACGTCATGCCGCTGATGATGGCCCGCTATTATCCCGCCGGTTTGCTGGGATTGGGCTTGACGGCATTAATGGCGTCGTTTATGTCCGGCATGGCCGGCAACGTGACGGCATTTAATACCGTGTTTACCTACGATCTCTACGCGGTATTTATTAAGCCCAATGCCCCGGATAAGCACTATCTGTGGGTGGGACGCATTATGACCGTCGTCGGGATTATTATCAGCGTGGGCTTTGCCTATGTGGTGCGCGGGCAATCCGGCATTATGGGTTATACCCAAACCATCTTCGGTGTGGTCAACGCGCCGCTGATTGCGGTGTTCCTCCTGGGCATGTTCGCCACATTCACCACACCCGCCGGCGGCCTGTGGGGCTTGTTGATCGGTACGGCTACATCCGTAACACTCTGGATTATCCGATCATACCCTGGCCTGCCGCTGTGGCATCATTACAACAACAACACCACCGGGGCTTTCTGGGGTGCGGTTTGGGCGTTCTGCGCCGGTGCCGGGGCCACCATTGTGGTCAGTTTATTCACCAAGAAAAAGAAAGATGAAGATCTCGTAGGGCTGGTTTACCAGCTTACGCCCAAGCCGGAGCAGGATCGCAATTTGCCATGGTGGAAAAAGCCGATTGTTCTTGGCGTATTGGCCCTGGCATTGACATTGATTATCAATCTGCTGTTCTGGTAAAACGGACAACATAAATCGCGGCTTGAGCCGTAATGGAGAATTTTTATGATGGATTTACGATTGCCGATTGGAATTTTCTTCGTGCTGGTGGGCATGATCATGGCCGTCTATGGCGTCGTGTCGCCCCATGATATTCCCAATATCACGGAAAAGGTAAACATCAATCTGTATTGGGGACTCGTGTTGCTTGTTTTTGGTGCGCCGATGACCATTTTTGGCTGGAAGGCCGAAGCCAGGGCTAAAGCGGAACTGAAGAACAAGAAACAGCCATAATTATATCGCCGCTGAAGATGGTTGGGCATGGGACCGCAGTTCATGTTTGGGGCGGTGTTTCCAACGGCGATGAATCCATAGATATTGCGTTGGATCTTCCCGCACAAAAGTTTCGATCCCGCGGGTGTAGCGTTCGGTGATGTAACGCAGCGGTTCGTTGTGGGCCTGCCAATCGTCGGGATGGATAATGTCCGTTACGCCAATATCAAAATCAAATAAATCCCCGCGCCGCCGCGCATAACCGATGACGATTGGAACGTTATGTTGCATCGCCAGCAGGCCGATACTTTTATACGTGCTGGCCAGGCGGCCAAAAAATGGCACAAACATACCTTTCGGCCCGGCATCCTGATCGGCGATAAAACCAAGTATTCCATTATTTTTTAAGATATCCTGAGCTGTGGCCGTTACACCCCGCTTGGATAAAATAATTTGCCCACGCTTTTCCCGCACCCCCAGCAACCAGGCGTCAATATGCGGATTATCAATGGGACGAGCCACGCTGTAGGATGGAAAGCCCAGCGTGGCCATGGTATAGCCCAGTATCTCCCAGTTGCCATAATGACCGGTGACCATAATGGCTCCCTGCCGGCGCAAAATAATCTGCATGGCCTGCTTGAAGTTTTGAAAATGAACATATTTGTGCCAGGTTTCCACATGGATAACGCGTGTGGAAAACATGACATCCATCGCCAGTTCACAAAAATGCTGAATCGATCGCTGTCCGATACGTTCCAATTCTTTTTCCGGAAATTCCGGAAAGCTTGCCCGCAGATTTTCCAGTCCGCGTAACCGGTGTTTTTTATCCAACGCCCATAATAACGAACCGAACCCGCGCGCGGTTCGCAGATTGGCATTCACCGGAAACAAGCCCAGCATCATCGCTGCACTCCGAGCGGCGATGTAAGTGGCGTAATCCAAAATAGGGGACGGTTCTCGCATTACTGAAATATATTAACCGGACATGACCTATCCGGTAAGCGTCCCGGCGACTTGGCGAACTTGTGCCGGGGCACGTGACACTTTATGCCGTCTTACGCATAGCGCAATAGTCTCTCTCCGCAGCAGCGCAATTCGGCGGGCTGGAATCGCATGCCGATGCATGCAAGATGCCTGCGGTAGTTCGATGGAGATCGCAAAGTACCTGGTAAAAAAGCGACGCTCGCGCCCAAAATGCCCTCTAACTCCTAACTTCTAACTCCTGAATGCTGGCCCCTTAGGGGCCTCTAAAAACATCGTGGGTATCTAGGACAACTTGAACCAAACCCGCTAAAATCAACGCTCCCATCAACTTGCCCATCTTGAGCACCTTGCCCCCGAACTTGAGCATCTTGAGCAACTTGAAATTCGCAAGGTCTTCTAACTCCTAACTCCTAACTCCTAACTCCTAAATGCTGGCGGTCCCGCCGCGTTGCAGAAGTGGTCACAGGCCCCATGCAAGATGCCTGCAGTAGTGCGATGGAGAGTGTGGATGTCCCCTTTTCGTCATGACACATAATCATAGATTATGGAATATATCATACTCATATATTGTGATAATTGCACAATATATTCTATCATTGGGGCCTCAGTGATCAGTGACGTTGGTGTATTGGTATAGGAGACTTGATAATGAATGTGATAACTGAGGAGATTAAAAAAACGGTCGTGGCCAGTGACCCGGAATGGGAAGTTCATCCGCATGAAGTGCATCATGCCCGGCGATCGGGAAAGAAAATACTCATGTTGGATGTCCGCTATGAAGTGGAATGGGAAATCGCCAAAATTGACGGCTCTACGCTTATTCCTCTGGACACACTATCGGAGTGTCTGGAGGAACTGGAACCGTGGCGTAACGAGCGGGTGGTTGTCTTCTGCCGTAGCGGGGTGCGGTCCTTGCGGGCCGTCGCCATACTGCGCAAGGCGGGGTTTAAGTCGGTGCATTCCATGGCTGGGGGAATTGAGCTTTGGGCGGAATTAATTGATTCGGCCGTACGCTGGTAAAACACGAAAGGGCGGCGTCCACCGTAACCATATTTGCAATTGCTTTGTATGGCATCCCAAGGGGCGAAATGTGTAATCCGGTCCCCTTGTTTTCGCCATCATTGCCCCCGCGGAATTTCAGTTCAATGATCCTCGGCAAACTACCCAAGCCATAGCACGTTGGGGCCTGCTGCAGAGTTATACTATGGCTGCTCGTTCACCACGCCGGATCATCATCTGTTCATCCATCTTTGCGAACCATCCAGCCTGCCGGGTGGCGGTCAGACGTTTTTTGTTGCGCAGCAAAAAGCGGCTGACCCCACCGGCAGCTATGGTGCCCTTGGCTACTTATCTTTAATTGTCTCAAGCCAATAAAATCAATGCTTTCTGGATTCTCATGGCCAACTGATTGTTCCCATAGGCGTGGTAATATCGGCATGATAGGGTAAGGGTGTCCGACCCGCTGCATGCACCGCTACCAGGGGGAGAGCGGGGCAAGTCGCCACTGCGGCGATGGAGCGAAACCAACCCGGTAACGGAATTTCAGGCCAACGGTGTCAACGGGCGGCTAAAAGAAAAGCCTCACCACTGGCCGCTTGTGCGTCAATGCGTAAAAATGGTGGCAGCCAATGGCATCCCGAAAAAATGACGGGATGCCACCTAAGTAACGGTAGAACAAGCAGATACAAAAAACGGGATGCCAACTCTTTTATCCTGCCTTCCATTTTTAAGTCGTATTTCAGGGGCATTTCTAGGGTGTGCCCGTTTTTATCGGGAAGTCGTTAAGCTGCGATTCGGCGGTATTTTTGTGCCCACCAGGCGTCCCAGAGGTTGCTTTGGTAAAGGGCCTCCA
>JAJYGE010000475.1 GCA_021785155.1 Planctomycetota bacterium | reverse complement strand
CGTGATTTTCTGCCCAGTGCGTGGCATAATTATGCTCCGACGTGGGTGGACTGGCTGACTTTTGCGGGCAGTATCGGATTGTTCTTTACGTTGTTTCTGTTGTTCTGCCGCTTTTTGCCCATGATTGCGATGTCTGAAGTGAAGAGTATTTTGCCACAGGCCGAAGGCCATGTGCATGATGATGCCGCTGCTGTGAAGGCGGGGCATTAAAAATATCAGACGGTATCTGATCGAATGAGATGGTAGTTATGAGTACAGCACAAAACGTCGAACCCGTCGCCGAAGCTCCGCGAATGTACGGTCTGCTGGCGGAATTCCATGATGTGCAGACGTTATTGAATGCCGCAGTGGCTCTGCGCAAGGCGGGTTACAAGAAATGGGATTGCTACACCCCATTTCCGGTGCATGGCATGGAAAAGGCCATGGGGCTGCGACCATCCATATTGCCGTGGATCGCACTTGCTGGAGCGATGGCGGGCGTTTTTGGTATTTTGGCTTTGGCTCCGTTGTGCAACGCGTTTCTCTACCCCATGATCTTTTCCGGTAAGCCTTATTGGGGCCTGCCGGGGCATATCCCCATGGCTTTTGCGTTGGGAATTTTGGGCGGCACGGTGTTTGTGGTTCACGGCATGTTTGTGCTGGCCAGATTACCGCAGTTTTATCATCCGTTGTTCAGTACCGAACGCTTCCGCCGTGTAACGGATGACGGAATGTTTATCGCCATTGAAGCGACGGATCCATCTTATAGTCCATCGGCCACTACGCAATTGCTCAAAAAGCTTGGTGCCGCCGCGGTTGAAGAAGTCAGGGATTAATGCGATGAAAGCCAAAACGAGAAATTTTTATATCATTGGCGATCTGGTGCTCTTGGCCCTGATACCCTTTGCCATTATCGCCGTACGGCGGTACTCCTACACCACTACGCCGCGCTTCGCCATCATTCAGGATATGGATCGCATGCCGTACCTTAAGCCGCAGCGTCGAAGTCCGGTATTCGCGGATGACCGCGGCATGCGTCCGCATATTGCTGGTACCATGGCGCAGCAGGACTTTACATTTATTAACATGGCTGAAGCCCGGGCCTATCCCGGTAACTGGAAAAAAGATCACATCGCCATTCGCAGCGGCGGGCAATATGACCGCATTATGCTCGGCCAGAAACTCGTTAATGGCCAGGGGCAATTCATAACAAAAATTCCAATTCCCGTGACGCGGCGGCTGATTTTACGCGGGCAAAAGGAATTTGATATTTTCTGCACACCCTGCCACGGCGTTAATGGCATGGGCAACGGTACGGTAAACCAGTATGTCAACAAACTCCGAGCTGCTGGATCACCCGATGCGGGCACATGGGTGCAGCCTTCGGATCTGACCGGACCGGGCGTCCAATTCATGCCCGATGGCGGAATTTACAATGTCATAACCAACGGCATTGCCGTTATGGCAGCGTATAAGGATCAGGTGCCCGTTGTGGACCGTTGGGCCATTGTGGCGTATGTCCGGGCATTGCAGCTTTCCCAGAAAAAAGTTGCCGTGAACCGACTGCCGAAGTCCGTGCGAAGCAGGCTCAAGTAATTGGAGCGTGAAAAACGTGTCGAATAAAATCATACAACTCGGGCCAAAGGATCAGTTCTATCTCGATGAACTTGGTGCGCCCATCATCAGCGGTGGTCTGATTGCGGGTATTGTATCGCTGTTGGTTGCCGCCGCGCTCGGGGCCGCCATGCACGATGGTTGGCGGCAATTTCTGTTCAGCTATCTGACCGCGTGGCTGTTGTTTTTTGTTATTTCGGCCAGTTCGCTGTTTTTTGTACTTGGTCATCATCTGTTTCGCGCATCCTGGAGCGTGGTCGTGCGGCGTCTGGCGGAAGCCATGAGTTGTAATTTTATTCCGCTGCTGGTGCTGACGATTCCTCTGTTGCTGGGATTTCATAAAATTTTTATCTGGACGCACTATAATTACGTTCATTCCGATCTTAATCTGATCAATAAAACCAGCTATCTCAATGTGCCATTCTTCATGATTCGCAGCGTCATTTATTTTGCGTTTCTTATCGGATTAAGCCTCTATTTCCGCAACATGTCCGTAGCCCAGGATCAGGATGGCAGCGTCTCGCGCATGCTGCGGCTCCAAAAACATGCGGCATGGGGATTCCTTGCGGTGTTTTGGATCATGAACTTCGCCGGGGCCGATTATGTCATGTCTCTTCAGCCAAAATGGCTTAGCTACATGGCTCCGGGTTTTTTCTTCTCCGGCGTGGGCATGGCTGTTTATGCCGTGCTGCCTCTGGTGGCCATGTGGTTGCAGCGCCGGGGCAAGCTCGCCAATTCCATCACGGTTGAGCATTATCATGATCTGGGCAAATGGCTGTATGGTTGGGCCATGTTCTGGGCCTATCTCGGCTTTGCGCAATACATGTTAATCTGGTACGCCAATGTGCCTAAAGAGACAACATTTTTTCTGTTTCGCACCGTCGGGCCTTGGATGTATATCACCATCGCGCTGCTGTTCGGTCACTTCATCGTGCCATTCTTTGGTTTAATGTCGCGCCATGTCAAACGCCATAAAGGACTTTTGGCCTTCTGGTGTCTCTGGCTGCTTTTCTTTGCCTATGTTGATCTTTTTTGGCAAGTTCAACCTCTTGTTTGGGTCAACACCCATGCTGGATTGGCCGCCGTGGCTAATAACCATGATCCGTACAAACTGCTTGGTGCTGTGGAGAAAATTGTATGGAACCCGCTGCAACCCATGTCCTTGGCACTTGATGCCCTGTGTCTGGTGGGCATCGGCGGGCTGTGGTTGGCGCACACATTTTATCTCCTGCGTCGCAGTGCCTTAATGCCCATTCGCGACCCGAAGCTTGCTGAAGGTTTGGTTTTGGAAAACATGTGAGGTTTTTATGAGTAATAATCCGTATGATGACACGCACAATTCTCCGCCGGAGCACGCTGACCATCCGGTAAGGCCCGAAATTGGTGCCCACGCCCAGAAAGATGATGTGGATTCCCATACGATTTTGCTGGCGGGATCCTTTCTGGCCCTGTTTGTCGTGGTATTGGTGCTCGCGGTTATTGCCTTCTTTCATCACTACCGCCACGTGCTGGAAGCTCAGAAAGAAGCCACGGTCAGCGCCTGGTCGGCGGCCATCCATAAGCGGCAAATCGCATCGATTCAGCCTCATTGGCTGGGCGAGAATCACAAACAGGCCACTGTCGGCATTGAATTGGCGGAAGATATGGTGCTGGCCCAATACACCCCGAATGCGAAGCCCGTGCTTCTGCCGGCGTCACCGGAAGCTGCATCTTCCGGTGCGGCAGCTTCGGCCGTTCCCCTGCATGTACTGGGTGCCAAACTTTATGCCAGCCTCGGCTGCATCGCATGTCACACGGTTAACGGGAATCCCGGCGTTGGTCCGAGTTGGAAAAATCTGGCGGGCTATCCGCAGAAACTCACCAATGGAAAAACGGTTATTGCGGACTATAAGTTTCTGCGTACGATGATTCTTCATCCCGGCACACTGCTGGTACAGGGTGCTCCGGCGGGTGTCATGCCCGCTACTTACGGTCCGATGTTATCAGGCCCCAAACACCCGCACGAAACCAAGCTTAATGCGATCATCTGGTATATCAATACCTTAAGCAATCGTAGCAGCAAGGCCACACAACCGCCGGTGCCCGATAATCCGGCTAAATAAAAGGCGCTTCAATCGACAACGGCATTTTGGCCGCCCGGTCAAATAATCAGTGGATTTCCAGTATTAGACGTCCGGTAAATGAATATGGCGCCGATTTTGCTTAGGTATCAAAAGGAATTGCGGTGTGACCGATGACACGGATTTTTGGCTAGGATTGGTCAAGCATCGGTTTTCGTTTCCGTGAACTCAGTTTAATCCGTGTGATTGCTCGCATCCGCCCGCAGCGATTGTTATAATTGCGCAAGAATTTGATTGGTATTGAGGCAAGAAATCTCAATTTGGTAGTCGCCTGAGAAGGTAACAGGCGTAACTGAAAGAATGGTTAGGTCATGAGCGTGCTTCACAAAACGCGGGCAACAATTAATCAAACCGTGCGGTTTTTAGCCGCCGGCGGAATGGTGGGCGTTGCGGCGTTGCTCATGATGCTTTCGACTCACCGTGCTTGCGCCAATGCCTTTGAAAGTTTGCAAACCGCGTCCCAGCAATCGCGCGACGCCATTGATGCCGGCATCACCCCTCACCCCGGTGCCAAACTCCCCTTGGGCCTTGAATTTGTTAATTCACACGATCAGCAGGTACACCTTAGTGGTTATTTTCACAAAGGTCGCCCTGTCATTTTTGATTTCGTCTACTTTCGCTGCCCGGGTGTATGCCCTTTTGTCGAGATGGGGCTTGAACATTCCATAGAAAAAATGTCCGCCAAACTCGGCACGGATTATGATGTCATCACCATCAGCTTCGACCCCACCGATACGCCCTCGGTCGCGGCGGATAAAAAGGCCGGCTACATTGCCGTGGCCTCGCCGAAATTCAAGAAATTGCTGGCCGCGCACTGGCATTTCCTTACCGGTAAAGAATCGGCGATAAAAGCCATCACCAAGGCGGTTGGATTTCATTACGTATTTTATCCCGCCTCACATACCTACAACCATGCCGCAGCCATTTATATCTGTACCCCGGGTGGTCGCCTGGCAAACTATTTTTACGGCATTCATTACAATCCCGATGATTTGCGACTGGCCTTGGTGGCGGCTGGCAACCGTAAGATTACCAATGTGTTTGACCAAATACTGCTGTTGTGCTGTCAGTTTGATCCCTACACCGGAAAATACACCGCCATTGCGCGGCGCGTCATGCTGCTTGGTGGTGTGGGCGTGGTAATCAGCCTGGGGGCATTTCTTGGCAGCAT
>JAJYGE010000072.1 GCA_021785155.1 Planctomycetota bacterium | reverse complement strand
GGGGCCTGGACAATGGGTAGGGAAAACAGATGATCCTTAGAAGTCGTCATTACAATACCCTTTGCTTAAATTTGGATAACATTCAGCACCGTGTACATTTCACCATTACACACCTATTGCGCTCCGTGGAGCCCCGATAACCGACGCATTTAATATTCAGCTATGGCCGTTCTCCATAGGGGGCATTGGCCGCCGGTTCCATGTCACCCGCGAACAAACGCCTCCAAAACAATCCGTAGCCCATGATGACCAGAAAACACCCCAGCGGCATCAGGAAACCGACGCGCATGGAATAACGGTCAGCCAGCCATCCCATAAACATCGGCATAATGGCCCCGCCGGCAATCGACATGACAACGTAACCGGACGCCAGCTTGGTCCGCTCGCCCAGACCTCGGATGGCAAGGGCAAAAATGGTGGGCCACATGATGGACATGGACAGAAAACTCAGGATCAGCGCGATGATGGAGGGCCATCCGAGGTTCAGATAAACCAGCAGCATCATGGCCACATTGGCCAAGGCATATGCGCCAAGCGTCAGGTGCGGCTTAATGAATCGCACAATGCCGCTGCCGGAGAATCGACCGATGGCTAGAAATCCAAACGCCACAGACAGCATGATCCCCGCACCGTACTCGGTAATATGCCACACACCGCTATGATGGAACGTCATGGACTTCGGCAACAGCGCCGCCAGCCACGGCGGAAAAGCAGGGGAATAGCGTTGATCCCGAACGTAATTGATGAAAAAACTGAATATCCCTGTCTGCGCAGCAACGTAGCAAAACTGCGCGACGACCCCAAACACAAAGTGCCATTCCTTAAATAACGCTCGCTCGTGCGCGCCGCTTCGGGTGCTGGTTTTCGCTTCTTGCGGCGCGTGAATATCCGGCACGGGTGCCAAGATGAAGGCCACCACCAAAATAGCCACGATCCCGGCCAGAAAGAGATAAGGAAGATACAGCGAAGCGTTGCTGGTGTTGGCCACGCCGCTTTTGGACATGATAAAGGCGCTGATGATAATGGGGCCGACCATCCAGCCCACCGCATTGCAGCTCTGCGCCAAGTTGATGCGTGAAACGGCGCTATCCACCGGTCCCAACACGGTGGTGTAGGGGTTGCATACGGTCTCCAGAAAACTCATACCGGCCCCCACCACAAACAGCGCCAGGAGAAACGCCGCAAACATCACCGCTTGCGAACCATGAATTCGCTCCGCCGGGATAAACAACAGTGATCCGACCAGGGCCAATGTAAGTCCGGTAAGAATTCCTCCGCGATAACCGAATCGGCGGGCCACCCAGCCCGAAGGCAACGCCATAAGGCAATAGGCTCCATACCATGAACCCTGAACCAGCGCGGATTGGGCTTTGCTCACGCACAAGGAATCCTGAAAGTGCTTATTGAGCACATCAATCATCCCGCCAAATGCGCCCCAAAGCAGAAACAGACTGGTGACCAGCGCAAAGGTCATCCAGTGATTTACACCATCCGGCGTGCGAAATACGGCGGTTAATTTTTTCATCGAATAGCCCGCAAAACCCAATTTGACTTTTTACCACGCCCCCCGCGGCGTGTAACTGAAATCGTACCGGCCAGGTACCACTTTTACAGCTATCGCGCCGCTTTTCTGAATATCCCGCGTTACGCTTTGCACGCCAAGCGTTCGCTTACTCAATATAGAACCGCTGCATTGGATGACTGATTGGCTGGCATGGGGCAGTCTGATGACGGCGGCAGTAGCTGGCGGAATTACGACATGCAGTTGTAACTGTTTGCCGTGCCAACGCCAGCGGCTGACGATTTTACCGAAACGGCTGTTAAGCGCCGCACCCGCCCGTTGCAGTGCGGGAATCGGATGCGGATCAATAAGCACTGTGCGGAAGCCCGGTGATCGCCAATCCGGCTTTATCCCAGCCAGATCGTTGTACATCCAGCCGAGAATATCGCCGAACATGATGTGATCCATGGACGCCGGGCCGGGCTGGCCCGGCGGCACGGCCTTCGTTCCCCAGCCCTCCCAAAGCGTGGTGGCACCGTGCAATATCCATTGGCCATAGCTGGGATACGTGGTTTGGGTGGCGATGCGATACGCCAAATCGGTGTGTCCATACCGGCTTAAAACTCGGAAAAGACATTTATCTCCGAATATGCCAACGTCCAAGTGGTCGTGATGAGCGTGGATGTTCCGAATCAGGCAACGCAAGACCGCAGCGTATTGGTTCTTCCGAGCCACATCATAATACAGGGCCATTGCTTCGGCGGATTGTCCCCCATTGGCATACACGCCGTACCCCTTGTAAAAACGCCGGTTAAAGGCCGCGCGGATGCCGGCCGCATCGGCGGTAAATATTTTCACCTCTCGGTTTTTGTGCAATATGGCGGCCATACGAGCCAAGAGGACCGCGTCGTGGTAAAGAGCACAAGTGGACGTAAACGAAGCAGGCAGAACGTACCTGCTGGAACTTGCCCAACCTCCGATACCAGCGTGCGTCGGGAGAATGTTGTAGTTGGTCCGGGAGAGGGCATAATTGAAATACCGCTTAATACCGCGATAGTGCAAAGAAATAACCCTGCCGTCGCCGTAATAGCGGTATTGATTCCATGTGATAAATACATAGGCGCTTTCGTAGTCCGGATCGGGATATTTGCCGCCCTCAGCGCCAGGCGGCCAATCCCAACCATCCGGATCCGGTATAATCACCCGCAGCCGGCCGTCGGGATACTGCGTGTCCGCGAAATCATTGAGCCATTTGGCATAACCCAACTGATTGGCAAAGGTCATCATGCCCTGCACGGAGGCCAGCCACGCGTCACCGGTCCAGCCCTGTTTCTCACGGGTCGGGCAATCCGTCGGATAGCCCATAAAATTGGAACAGTAGCTGCGGTTGGTGGCGTCCGCGATGGCATCCAACAGTTCATTGGAACACCAGAATACGCCGGAACGGTGAAACGCCGTGTGAATAAAATCCGCCAGAATATGGATGATATCTTTCTTGGATTCCAGCCCGTTGATCTGCACGTATTGAAAACCGTTGTACGCAAAATTCGGATGGTACGTGAACGGCTTATTATTGGCGGGAATAATTGTATCCGTCTGGAATGAACCGGTGAAGGTAAACAATGCAATCGTCTGACGATTGACCAGACCGTTGGAAAACAGCCGCTCTCCATAGCGCAGCACCACCGGCACGCCGGGTTTACCCTTTACCGTAAGCGTCACCCACCCTGACATATTCTGGGGGAATTTAACCACGAACACATGCGGCTGTGGCTCGGTTATGGATACCGGGACCAGGCGTTGCACGACTTCGCATGGCGGCATGAGCTGCGATGTGAGGCGGCCCGGTGGCGCTTTCACGATTTTGGCGTGGGCAAGGCTGGCCATGGCACGATCCGGATTGTTCCAGCCATGTATTTTCAGCGCCGCGTCATATACTTCGCCATTGTAGACCCCATCGGCCAGACGCGGCCCAGCCGCCGCCTGCCAGGTGTTGTTGGTGACAAGCCATTTTGCTTTCCCATCCGGTGTTTGAAGCCGCAGGTTCATCCGGGCGCGCGGCCGCGCCCGCCAGAAGGCATTCTGGAAGCCCCATACATCGCGTTCCATGATGTTGTACCAGCCGTTGCCCAATGAGATCGAGACAACATTGCGTTTCCCTTTGCGCAACAATGATGCCACATCAAAACTTTGATATGGCACCGTTTTGGAATAATCGCACATCGTGGAATAAAGCACGCCCGGGCCAACCGCGTGACCGTTGACCAGCACCTTCCAATAACCCAAACCGGATATGTACATGTAAGCGTGGCGCAAGTTCGCTGGCACGCGAAATACCTTGCGAAAAATCGGACACGGCTCTTTTTGAATCCAACTTTTATGGAAAATCTTCTTCGGCAACGGCAAGCCGTAATAGGCGTTATGCGGCGTGGTGTAGAAAGAATTGCTAATTTTATGCCGATAACTGATCCAACTTCCCCGCCAATCGCTGACCTTCATAGGCCCGGTCATCCAAGTAGCCACGCGGCTCCATTGTGATTGCCAACCCGAACGGCTCCAAACCCGCACGCGCCAGTAATAATGGGTGTATGGCTTGAACGCCGGGCCATTATATTGCGGCAGAAAATCCGGATTCTCCACCACCTTGCGGGAATCCCAGATCAGATCATGCCCGCTGCCAAGGTCCGATGGCGATTTGGCTACCTGAATCTGATAGGCCGCTTCGTGCCGCAATGTATCCCGTTGCGGCGGCATCCACGTCAAACGCGGATGCGATTGCTGTACGCCCAGTGGATCGCGCAGCCATTGGCAACGCAGCCGGCTCGGGGCGTTGATTATCCCTTTATGGTTCGACAACACCGGCCTGAGGCGATCCATCAGCGGAATTTGAGCCATGAGCACGGACTGTGAACTCGCCGCCGCCGCACAATCATTGCCGCAGACACACAGCACAAACGCGATTAGCAAAGTGCAAACACAGACCGGCGAGAACACCAGTCTTCGTACCGAACATGAGATCATTAAATGTCTCCAATAAAATTTGCAATTATGATCATCCTCGCTGATCCGGATAACCGACCGTGCGGTACGATGTTTCCGACTAATCATCCGCCGCCGGGTACGAGTTCAAATGTGTGTGATACTGGCACGGCTAATGCGTACACTCGAGCGGCCACGACCTTGAAGAGATTCTTATAAAGCGACGCGAAAAGTGTCCGCCGCGCCTTCGCCACATGTTTAGATTTCCCCTGCGGAAGCTCAACGAACGGCCCACCGATTGCCTTCGTGACCCAAGACTCGCTGGCTTGGTATTTTCCGAGCGGCAATTGTATAAACCGCCATATATAAAATCGCGTTTGCGTTTCACGCCATATCCGTCGCAACACA
>JAJYGE010000141.1 GCA_021785155.1 Planctomycetota bacterium | reverse complement strand
AGGTTCCCTATCTGCTGGTAGTCAATACGCCGGAACTTAACAATGAAGCCAATTTTCTTTATGCCTTGACCACGCGCATTAATCTGGGACGCGTGGGCATGATTTTAACCCATGCCAATGGCCGGCCCGCGGTGCTGACGGATATTAAAAATCCGGTTCAAACATTGGATTTATGGACCGGCCTGCTGGAAAGTCGCTTTACGTTTGATGGCCAACCCGTGCGCGTGCAGACCTGCTGCCATGGACAAAAGGATCAGATCGGTGTTCGCATTGAATCACCGCTGATTCAATCCGGCCACCTGAAGGTGCTTATTGCCTTTCCTTATGCCTCCAATGCGTGGAATGGTAACGGGGCAGATTGGAATCAGCCCAACGCCTATACCACAACGATGACCCGGGCGGGAAAGACGCGGGCGAATTTTCATTGCGTGCTGAATGCCACGCAATATCATGCCGCGGTGACCTGGCAACACGGTACGCTCCGTCAGACCAAGCCGCATGATTATGTTCTGACCGCCGCTGCGCATGATCCGGTGTTGCAATTTGTGGCGGCCTATTCGCCGGAACCACTGGCCGTCGGCATACCGCAGTTTTCCGCGACGCGCTCCGCCTCGGCCGATATGTGGCGGGATTTCTGGCTCTCCGGCGGGGTCATTGATCTTTCCGGCAGTAAAGATGCCAGATGGATGGAACTGGAGCGCCGCATTGTGCTATCGCAATATCTCACACACATTAACTGCAGCGGTAAACTGCCCCCCCAGGAAACCGGGCTTACCTGTAATTCCTGGTTTGGGAAGTTTCATCTGGAAATGCACTGGTGGCATGCGGCACATTTTCCGCTATGGGGAAGAGCCGCATTATTGGAACGAAGTCTGCCATTTTATGAGCGCATATTGCCGGCCGCGAAAGACCGGGCGTATGGACAGGGATTTCAAGGTGCCCGCTGGCCCAAGAGTTGCGGACCCTCCGGCGATCAGGCGCCGCAGGATATTGAAGCCACGTTAATCTGGCAACAACCGCATCAGATGGCGTATGCCGAACTTTGCTATCAGGCCCATCCGAACAAGCGCACGTTGAATCTATATAAAGATCGGGTATTTGCCACGGCCGATTTTCTCGCGAGTTTTGCCTGCTGGTCCCAAAAGGCCGGACGCTATCAACTGGGGCCGCCGGTTTACGATGCCGCGGAAATTTATGGTAATTTTGAGCAGCAGTGGAATCCGAACTTTGAAGTGGCCTATTGGCATTGGGCGTTGGGTATCGCCCAAACTTGGCGGAAACGTCTCGGCCTGCCTCCCAACCCGATTTGGGAACGTGTGCGACAATATCTGCCGCCATTGACCACCAATGAAGGTCTTTATGTGGCCGGTGCAACCGCCCGCAAAACCTTCACGCAACCCGGACTGGCGGTATCACATCCCTGCCTGCTGGCACCACTGGGAATGCTTAACGGCGGCATGGTGAATCGCAACACCATGCGCCGCACCTTGGAAAAAGTTTTAAAGGTTTGGAATTGGCCCTCTACCTGGGGATGGGATTACCCGCTGATGGCCATGACCGCTGCGCGGCTGGGTTTGGGGGAACAGGCGATTGATATTCTGTTAATGCCGGAAGCAAAAAACACGTTTCTGCCCAATGGCCACAATTATCAGGGCGCAGGTTTGCCTTGCTACTTACCGGGAAATGGAGGACTGCTTTATGCCACCGCTCTGATGGCGGCGGGTTGGCCCGAGGCCCCGAATCGCAGCGCCCCCGGCTTTCCTGATAATGGCCGGTGGACGGTGCGGTATGAGGGGCTTTGGCCGGCGCTGTAACGTTGATACCTTCAGGAACTCCGCTTTTTTGCCGGCCCCAGAAACGGCGTCAGCGGCGCAATATCCGGATGTGGCCGGGCACCCTGCTCGATAAGATGTTCCACCGCAATTTTAGCCAGCGTGCGTGATATGCGGTCCCATTGCGTTTTCGGATTATTCAGAAATATATGGTAATGTTGCAACGACGCGTAAAGCGTACGATCGCGCAGAATGCCCCATGGCAATGCCGATCCGGCCTGATGGAGTAATTTTGCCACATCATAATCGGCATGAGGATTTACAGGTGCCGACGCCAGGAGCTTTTCAATTTTCGCCGGTACGCTCGTGGGCCACCGGCGGACAATCTGCCGGCGCACCAGTGGCTCATTTTGAATGACTAGAGCATAAAGATATATCGGCGTTGCAGCCGCGACATCGCCCTTAATAAGCTGATGATATTGCTGGTCAAGATAATCCATCATCGTCACGGTCTGACTGGTTAAAGCACGGGTGTTGCTGATCTGGCCCATCAGCACAGGATTTTGCCGCACTGGCAGGGTTTCTTCGATTACCAGCAACCGCACCGTACGAGCGGCGGCGGCCACTTGGGCATAGCGCAGGAGTCTGATGGTCAATTGGACATCGGCCCGTTCAGCCAGAGCCGCAAAGTGTTCGCGATCTTGCGGAGGCGTTGCGCCCAGATACGCCAAAAGCTGGCTCATCGTCCAGATCGGGGCTATTTCAACGATATTGTCCGGAGATACCAGCGTCATATATTGTGCCAATGCCCGCTGGGCCACCGGGGAACCGAGCCGCGACTGGAAAGTTAAGGCGAAGGCTTTGATATCCAGCAGGCGGGCAAGGCCATGATGCCGCATTTTACCGGCTTTATCGAGGAGGGAACCGGCCACAGCGATCTTATCCAAAACGCGATGCCGCATGGCCGTGGAAATTTTCGGCGCATACGTTTTTTCATAGCGCCGCCAGTCTTGGGCGGAATACAGCGGAGGAAAGTGTCCTGGCGCAATCGATGGCACACTTTGGTTAAGCGTTAAATCCGGCCACAGATCCGATACGGTAATAGCCGGAGGCAACAACGGATTATCCGCCAGCGAATCGTCGGCACTGGCAGGCATCGCCGCAGCGCACATCATCCCCAGGCATGCCAAGAATAAAAGCGGACGATGATAAGATTCCATAAAGCCCTGATTTCGCGCCAGCCGGACAAACCACCGTTATTATGCAATTGCCGCCAAAGATAGCAAGGCACCTCAGTGATTCATTTGATCAATTATCTATCGGGTCTTACTGTACTTGCTTTACTGGCTTGTGGTATTTGCTTTTAGCTTAGCGACCAGGTTGCTGGAAGTTATAATAACATTGTGACATTTGTGTGTGACAGCTTGAAATCGCGATGAACTTGGCGTGTGGCTGGTTGAGGCATTAGTTCTGACGCAGAGTAACTCGCCCGTGGCCAGTCTTCGACCTCGAACGGGCAGTCGGATGCGGCGCGCGGGGACTTGTAAAGGCGTATTACATGTGAAGCGGGAAGATGCTGAGCACCTGCGTGACTTCGGAGAATACATTGTGTGAAAACGCTGTTGAATAAGTTTGGCAAGGAGTTGAAGTGATGGATAAGTTCCATGTCGGTAAAGTAAGCCGGCGACGATGGTTGGGCTTCCTGGGTTCCGGATTGGTCTTTGGCGCGCTTTCGCCGAACCTGCGAGCAATGCCGGTGAAAAGCAATGTATGCTGGGACGGCCTAGCGCCGGCTGGCAGCTATTCACTTAAAGCCCTTAAGCATATCAACGCTCATTTGCCTTTTCACTTTGAGATTCAACAACAATTTGATCATCCGGTGCTCAGCGGCACGCGTCCACAACTTCCGGGGTACGGTTTTGAGGGAGGCGTCGCGCTGAAGGTTGGAGGCCTTTATCGGTTGTTCACCTGCCAATTTAAGCTCGGTGATTATGGCGCGCCGACCACGTTGCCATACTGGGTCAGCCGGGACGGCAAGCATTGGAAATTTAAGTCGAGCGTTGTGGGCACGGTCCCGCCCGCCGAAAGCGGAAGGGGATTCGTCCCATGGGAACCCACGCCCATTTTTGATCACGATGAGAACCGGTGGTATCTATTTTTTGTGGCATACAATAACCGCAATCAGAACGGAAAAATTCGAATGATGACTTCATCCACCAGGGGTTATGACCACGGAATTGACGGGCCGTGGCATGACCTGGGCGTGGTGATGCAGCCGGATGCGGAGTCACAGCCCTGGGAGGGACCAGCGGGGGTTGATTCTTTCTTTCCTTATCAAGCCAATGGCCGCTGGTACGCCTTGTATGGAAGTTCGAACTGGGGCAAACCAAAATCCAATATATTTGGCGAGGACACCATCCGATGGTTGATTGGCTTGGCATCGGCACCGGCCCTGAAAGGACCGTGGAAGCGGCACTCCAGAGGCAACCCATTGCCAACCGAAAAAGTATACTGGGAAAACCCCATAGTTAGCCGGATTGGGCGCTGGTACGTTGCGGTCTATGATGCCGTGGCACCGGGAGCCCCTACTTACATTCCCAACGGGGGACATATCACAGGTTATACGTGCTCCAGGGATGGGATCCACTGGCTCCCCGGTGGGAGAATTCTGGTGCAGCCCGATGGCCCCGGCAACTGGTCGCGCGATCTGCGTACCCCGATGGGGCTGATTCCCGAAGGGAAAGGCGTGTACACTTTATTCTACACTGGTTTTGAACGGGCCGCGCCCCAGTGGACGGGCAACGAATCCATCGGTATGGTGCGACTCCGGATTGTTTGGCATCGCTGAACCCGACGTTTGCCATTTTTCGGGTGTGCTTTTTATCTGGAACCAAGGCTGGCCGATTGGTTCGGGTAACACGGAATCCGGTGTCCAAGGGTTCAATAAGCGCGGCAAGGGCACCGCCCCGTTCTGGAACATCCCCGGTGTGGAATATATTAGCCTTGCGTACCGTGTGGATGAGCCAGGACCAACGGTGGGAACACTACTGGAAAAACCGTCCCGCACTGGTCATGCCGGGCCGCATAAAGTGTCACCCCCCCCCGGCATATGGGCC
>JAJYGE010000078.1 GCA_021785155.1 Planctomycetota bacterium | reverse complement strand
ATGTTTTTCAACACCCACCATTTGCCACGGGTGTTGAAAAACTACCGAGGCTTTTTCGCCTTACGCTGCTGGACTACCTCAGTCGCGCCCCGTGAGCACTAAAAAATGGCGAAAGTCGAGCTTATGCCAGATTTAACTTCCCTTTTGATTTTCCTCATGTCCAGCGCGCGGTTATAGTTGGTTCCCGGTCTGTTACAGGAACTTATACAGGGCTAAGATAACCAATGCTGGATTTTTCATTCCAACTAAATCGTCTGTGGCGGGCCGTACCGTTGATGCTTTTCGGATTGTTGTTTGTAACCGGTTGTTCACAGCAGGTGCCCCCGACGCCGCGTAAACTCATGGCCATTCCCTCTGCTTTACAGGAAATACACACCCTTAATGATCGCTCCGCGCTGCTCGATAAATTGCGCTTTACCGGAAATGTCAATCTAACACTAACTGATCATGATGGCGGAACCTCAAGTTTTCAGGCGCACGCCGTGCTGCTTGTGGATCAGAACCGTGTGCCGCACCTGCTGCTTGTGGGTACCTATCTTGGACAGGATGCCTTTGAAATGGGCATGAACCGTCGTATCTACTGGCTGATAGATCATGACCACAAAGTTGCTTACGTCGGGCGGGTAGCCATGGAGGATCGTTTGCCATCCGGTGTCATGCCGCTTCGGCCACAACGTGTTTTGGACATGCTCGGAATCACGCCCCTTATTCTTACGGGTCAGAGCCGCATTGCCATGTTCAATGTGCCACATACCGGAAGCTACAATTTGCTGTTGCTGCGTTCCGGTGGCGGCTCACTGGAGCATATCAGCCGACAAATTTCCATCAGCCGATATACCGGTCAGGTGCGGGAGGTGCGGTTGTATGATCGCACTGGCCGGGTCATCGCCTATAGTGAATTAAGCCGTTATCGCCCGCTGGATAAAGCATTTGACGGCGTAGAACTTCCGACGCGTATCGTTATACATTATCTGGATGCCCAGGCGGAAATGGATTTTCACATTCATCGCGCGGCATTAACCTTCCTCGGCAAATCACAATTCATTTTTGCTTCGCCAAGCTTCCAGGGTTTGAAAGTCGCCGATATGGATAATCCGGCCAACTGGATCGCCCCAAAGGCCGCCCCCGCAGCGGCTAAATAAAGGCTCCGGGCATGCACACGATTACCTGCACACGCTTCTGGGGACGGACTTTTAGAAATCCGGCGGCGCTTACAGGCTCTGGCTGTGCGCGGCCAGATATTCCGCCACGCCCGCGGAATCGGCTTTCATACCGGGCTTTCCGGGTTGCCATCCGGCGGGGCAAACTTCCCCATTTTCCTCGTAAAATTGCAGCGCATCGACCATGCGAAGCGTTTCATCCACATTGCGGCCCAGCGGAAGATCATTAATCAGTTGATGCCGCACAATGCCGGCTTGATCAATCAGAAAGGTCCCGCGCAAAGCTACCGCTTCATCATGCAGCACGCCATAACTGCGGGCAATCGCCTTGCTCAAATCCGAGACCATCGGAAAATGCAGGTTGCCTATGCCGCCTTCTTTAATAGCCGTGCGTTTCCAGGCCAGATGGGTAAAGTGAGAATCCACACTTACCGCAACGACCTTGGTATTGCGTTTTTGAAATTCCTCATGTCGATTGTCAAATGCGAGAATCTCCGATGGGCATACAAAAGTGAAATCCAGCGGGTAAAAAAATAGAATTCCATAAGAACCTTCAAGAAAAGAGCGCAAATGGAACCGCTCGCTGATAGAATTGTCTGCCATCACGGTTGGAGCCGTGAAATCCGGCGCGGGTTTTCCTACGAGAACGTGCATTGAAAATACTCCAGAGAATTAAAACAAGCCAAAACAAACCAAAACTCAAGGCCGGAATTATGGTTATGCCGCAACGGTTTGCAAGCCACTTACGATTTAATTTACCCAAAAGCGGGTTTTGGGGCGGTAATTATTTATTAGGCTTGTGCTTGATGGTACATTGAGACGATAACTGTTATAGGGCGGTGGTTGCCTCCCTGTGTGTAAGGTGAGTTCATAGTAGCGGAGCAATACAATAAATGGTTAATGCCAAAGCAGCGGTGAAATACTTTGTTTTAGACACCAGCGCGTTACTGCACAATCCCAACGCCCTGTTTTCTTTTGCGGACAATGAGGTGGTCATTCCCTTTGATGTGCTGGAAGAACTCGATAAATTCAAAAAAGACACCAACGACGTTGGCCGCAACTCGCGCATGGTGATTCGCCATCTCGATCAACTCCGTGAGCGCGGCCACTTGGCGGATGGCGTGAAATGGAATGGTCACAACGGTTGCATTCGCGTGGCCATGGAACAAACGCCCGTTCCGGGCCTCAATGCCAGCGTGCCGGATAACCGGATTATCGCGGTGGCCTATCATCTCAAGGAACAGGGCAAACCGGTTACGTTTATCAGCAAAGATATTAACGCCCGCATCAAATCAGACGCCTTTGGAATCAACACCGCGGATTTTGAATCGCAAAAAGTCGATTACGAAACCCTCTATGCCGGCTATCGGGAATTAAAGGTCGATGGCTCGGTCATTGATCGGCTTTATGCGGAAAAGAAAATCTCCATTCAGGACCCCGTGTTGGCCAAACTCGATCCCCCGCTGTGTGCCAATGAATTTGTCCTTTTTCGCAACACCATGGATGAGCATCAAACGGGCCTGGCCCGATATGTCAGTTCATTACAGGCGGTGCTGCCGCTGATGCGCGCAAAAAAAGCCTGTTTCGGCATTCTTCCCCGCAATGTCCAGCAGACCATGGCGTTGGATCTGCTGCTTGATGATGATGTGCAGATGGTCACGCTCATGGGTACCGCCGGCACAGGAAAAACGCTTCTGGCGCTGGCTGCGGGTATGACCAAATGCTTTAATGAGCAGCGTTATGAGCGGTTGCTCGTCGCCCGGCCAATTATGCCGCTGGGGCGGGATATCGGCTTTCTCCCCGGCAGCAAGGATGAAAAATTAGCCGCCTGGATGCAGCCGATTTTTGACAATCTCGAATTCCTCCTGCAGGATCGCCGCGTGCATAGCGCTGAATCCGCCAATGTTGAAGCGAAACTCAAGGCATTAATCGAAAGCGGAAAAGTAGTGCTTGAAGCTCTGACGTATATTCGCGGACGCAGCATCCCGCATCAGTTTATGATCGTTGATGAGGCACAAAACCTTACGCCCCATGAAATTAAAACCATCATCAGCCGCGTTGGTGAAGGAACCAAAATTGTCTTAACCGGTGATGCCGAGCAAATTGACAATCCATACCTGGATGCCAATTCTAACGGTTTGTCATTCACCATTGAAAAACTCAAAAATTCCGAACTTGTGGGACATGTTACGCTTGAACGTCCTGAACGCAGCAATCTCGCCAGCCTGATCGTCAAGGAGTTGTAACGCCAATTGAGGAAATGAGAGATTTCCATTTGGGACCGGCAACATAAGCCTGCGGGCTCGCGCTGTTTGAGGGCACAACGTCAACGCCTCATGCGACTTGTTGTGCGCTATCTTTTGGCGGTAGAGTGCTCGGAAATCAACGCGACAGTTTTTCCCGCCGCTGGCGGCTGACCGTTTTTATCCGCAGATAAATCAGATATATCAGAATGCATATATTCGCGATTAGCAGGCTGATGCGAACCAGATCGGGTTTGGCGCAAATTTCGATGATTTCCACTGGCATCAGCAGGCAAACCTCGACAATTACCAGATATTCCCCCCACACTTTTTCCCGGTACAGGCCAATGCCTTCCGCCAGGAACAGCAGCGCGTATATAAAGGTTCCGGCCGCGAGCATTTCAAGCTGTTTGGCGTGAACCAGTTTGGTGTGATCCAGTACCCAGTCCACATATTGGTTATGCGGATCCATCCGAAATTTATTCACCCAGTGTGTGGCAATGACCGTTAAATTGGCGTGACGAAACGTAATAGCCAGAATGCCCGCCGTTATCATCGCCGCCGCCTTGAAAAACTTAAATAACGCGATGGCCAGAAGAATGCGGTTGCGGTCGGGCGGTTTTGCCAGCGCCGTAACGACGGGCTTATTAGATGCGGTTTGACTCATGCGGGCGCTCCTCCCGGCCCGGCAATAGCGCCGGCAAGCCTCGTTGATATTAATTCCACACCTGCGACATTCGGATGGACCCCATCCGCAGATATCCAATGTTCCCGCGGCACACCCAAAGTCTCCTGCCGCTTAACCTCTTCCCGCACATTCACCAATTCTACGCCCGACTCCTTCGCCCACTGCACAAATACTTCCTGATAAATTTCCCGCCATTTGTGGCGACACGCAAAAACGTCCGGCAACGCATGAAAGAACAATCGATTGGATCGCTCTTCCGGAACCATCGGCGAACTTCCAATCGTTAAATAAGTGATAATTCGGGCGTTCGGCGCATGTTCGCGACACGCCGCTAGAATTTGGTCCCAAATTTGCCTGAAATTCTCAATGCCCTCTTCATGATCGTTGGCGTTGTTAAATGCACATGATTCAATTACCACAATGTCAGGCTGGCTTTGCGTTAATGGCAGCATTCGCTCACGGCCATGCCAAAATTCATACAACATTCGATACAAAACCAACTCCGCCCGCGTCCCGCCAATGGCCCAGTTCGATAGCTCATACGCCTGATCCGGGTGCAGTTCGTGCAACGCATCGGCCAACATGCGTGGGGGCCGATGCAGGTATTCAGTCATCGAATCGCCATAGAGAATTATTCGCATGGGCAGCTTGTTCTCCGGAGTTTATATCTGCGCGCCGGAACATCCCGGCCCAGTGGCTATGTTAGCCGCTCAACGCCATGGATGAAAATGGCCGGGCCATATCCCACGCATCATCAAGTCACAAAACACCGATGGCCACAAGTTTAACCAAGCTAATGG
>JAJYGE010000053.1 GCA_021785155.1 Planctomycetota bacterium | reverse complement strand
TTCCGATCTCGGTTTTTACCTTGGGTTCGGTAAGCGATTTTTCCGGTTCATTGCGGGTTATCTCGGTAAACGCATTGACCGAGCTGAAACGCCGCCCTGCGGAAGTCGGTTTGTATGTTTTAATTGGCATGATTCACTCGCTGATCCAAGCCACCATCATCGGCGGCATAAGTTCCTAATCCATCCTGGTATATTTCAATACACTTCGATCTTTTCATCCGCGTGTACCTTAACAATCGCCTTTTTCCAGGAAGGCGTAATCTTGTGCCCGGTACGCGTGCGCTTGGGCTTGCCAGCCACCACCACCGTCCGAACCGCTTCAACATGCACATGATAAAGCGATTCAATGGCCTTCTTGATAATGCCTTTGTCCGCACGGTCATCTACTTCAAAAGTATAACTGTTGCGGGCATTACCCAAGTGGGCGGACTTTTCCGTTACCACCGGCCTGCGGATGACTTCTGTTAGTTCAAGTTCCATGATTCACGTCCCGTTTCTTTTACCTTACTTCGGACCATCGCCAGGCCGATGTTACGCACTTTTCTTTGCCGGTTTTGCGGCATTAAGAACACCTTCAAGCGCGTCGCGTGTCATCAGCAGCGTGCGCGACTGGAGAATGTCATACGCATTAAGTTCCGCCACCGGCTTAATGGTGGCAGTCGGAATATTGCGTGTTGATTTCAACAGATTCTGATCCACTCCCACCGGCGCGATCAAAACCGTACGATCCACCTGCATCGCCTTGAGCACTTTGGTCATTTCTTTGGTTTTGCAGGTTGGAACACTGAGTTGATCGAGAATTTTGAGGGTGTTGGATTGAATTTTGGCGAGAATCGCATTGTTGCGGGCCAGCCGACGTTGTTGAATCGGCATGGACTGACGGAATTCGCGTGGCTTTTTGCCAAACGCCATACCGCCGCCCTTCATCACGTTGGTTCGCAAATTTCCACGCCGGGCGTTGCCGGTATGCTTCTGGGCGTACAACTTTTTCGTTGAGCCTTCAACTTCGCCACGGCCTTTGGTCGCAACGGTTCCCTGACGCTGGTTGGCGTGGTACATCACCACCGCCTGTTTCAGCAATGCCGGGCGAACTTCGCCACCCAATAGTGCTTCATCCAACGAGAACTTCGCCACTTCCTGGCCTGTTTGGTTATATATGGGCAATTCAATCATGAGCCATCACCTGATTCTACCGGGCCATGGCTTTACAGCCGGCCCGTATTTATCACACGTTCTTAACCAGCCACCGGAATCTTTTTGGTCTTTGCCTTGCGTACAAACACCAGGCCGCCATTGGCACCCGGTACAGCGCCTTTAATCAAAAGCAGATTCTTTTCTTTATCCACACCCACCAGGGCGAGATTACGGGCCGTGACCTGCTCCACGCCCAGATGCCCTGCCATCTTCTTGCCTTTTTTGATACCGCGACCATGGCCTCGAGGAGCCTGGCCACCACCAATACCGCCCGGCGACCGGTGCTTACGCTCCGTACCGTGCGAGGCCGGCTGACCACCGAAGTTCCATCGTTTCATTACACCTTGGAAACCTTTACCTTTGCTGGTTCCCACCACATCCACCCATTTGATGGCGTCAAATGTGGAAACGTCCAAAGTCGCACCGGCTGCAACAGTGGGCTTTTCAGTCAAACGCACTTCGCGGAAAAACCGCTTGGCGGTTGTCTGACCCGTCTTTTTGCAGTGGCCGACGATGGGCTTTGTGCTTCGGCGGTCTTTGATGTCTTCAAAGCCAAGCTGAATGGCGTTGTAGCCATCCTTGCCTTCTTCGGTTTTGACCTGTGTTACCACGCATGGGCCAGCCTGTACCACCGTAACCGGAATGATTGTTCCAGCGGCGTCATAGACCTGCGTCATACCGACCTTGCGGCCAAGTAATGCAGCCAATAGATTATTGTTACCATTATCGCTCATGGCATACCTCTGCCGTCGTTACGCTCATCTGGGAACCCGTTTTCCACATGCGAATGTGGTGTCAGGTTCTCCCGGATATCCCGTCCAGTCGCACCGGGACGCTTTAATACGTCCCGATAACACCGGCTCTGCGAGGCAAGACCCGCGAACGTTCCACAAGAACATTGCAACCGGCTTGCCCGAGATCACTCAGGTGGCGATGAACGACGGAATTTAACCGTTCATGCCGCGTGAAACAAAACCCTAAATAGGGGCTTGTTTACGCTTTGATCTTCACGAACACACCCGCGGGCACTACCAAGCGGTTCAAAGCTTCAATCGTGCGAGGGGTGGGTTCCATAATTTCAATAATCCGCTTATGCGTGCGGATTTCAAACTGTTCGCGGCTCTTTTTATCAATGTGCGGAGACCGCAAAACAGTAAATTTCTCAATGCGGGTGGGCAACGGAATCGGACCAAATACCTTGGCGCTGGTCCGTTTTGCATGGTCTACGATTTCCTTGGCTGAAGAGTCCAACGCCCGGTGATCGTAGGCTTCCATACGGATGCGAATTCTTTCATGTGGCGCTGCTGCTGACATACTTATCCTGTCCGTTGTATCCGCTTTACCCGCGTCTTTTTCTATTCAAATCTGACCGGCAAACTTACACCAGCCATGCTATTTTGCTTGTCTTTGTTGAAAGTATCGACCTTTCGGCCAAAGCCAAGATTGGGTAGTATACCCATTCCACGTTTTGTGTCAAATGTGATTTTATCGCGAATTGTATCGGGAGCCTGTGACAGAGCACGGGTGGATTGGATGGGACGATGAAAATAGGATAGCCCGTCATCGGACCGTTGATAGGATCGCCAAATCGTCAGGAGTCTGTCCAAGTAACCGCCGAGTTGCGGCCATTACTTGGACAGGCTCCTAAGCGTGGAGGCCAACTGGATCGACCCCGCCCCGCAGTGAACTCGGATCGTTTGCTTTGGTCGCGATCCTTGCGGGACTTTTCCCGCAACAACATAAAGTTGGCTATAATAAGGTCATGAAAAGCGATCAACCCATTCGCTTAGATAGATCGGTGCTGACGATAACCACATTGCAGCAGGCGGATGCGGATGACCGCGCCTACTGGCGTTCCAAGACACCGATCGAACGTTTGGAAGCCTTGGAACTTATGCGACAGGTGGTGTATCAATATGATCCCGTTGCCACCCGACTTCAAAGAATTCTTACAGGCCCTGAACCACTCGGCAGTTGAGTATCTGCTGGTTGGGGGTTATGCCGTTGCGTACCATGGCTATCCCCGTACCACGGCGGATATTGATATTTGGATAAGAGTGGCCCGGGAAAATGCGCTGCGGACGATGGAGGCGCTACGGAAGTTCGGCTTCGGTGCGTCGGATGCATCTGAACAGATGTTCCTTATAGCTGGCCGTGTGGTGCGTATGGGCGTGCCGCCATTACGGATTGAGCTTTTAACGAGCATCAGCGGTGTAGAATTTGATCCATGTTACGCCCGTCGAATTAAAGCCAGCATCGACGGAATCTCTGTGACTGTTATTTCCAAGGAAGATCTGCTCGCAAATAAGCGCTCTACCGGAAGGGCCAAGGACGCCGCCGATGTCGAACAACTGCAGTAATCGGGAAGCGACGGCATACGGTGAATATAGGGTCGAACATGAATGGCGACTACAGCCACTGTCACCTGAGTGAACCGGCCATTTCCGTTTCACAATTTACTCCAAAACCGTCAGCGGTTATCTTATTGTCGATGCTCAGAAGTCCTTTCTTATTTCGGGGCAGGGTATATTTCTTGGCCGGAGGTGCAATCATTGATAGTTTTCCGCCAATCAAGGTTATTGAACATGACCCTGTCTTAGTTATCGAATTACTCTGCGAGCAGCTTTTGGACGGAGCACTTCTGGACCGGATCGAACGGGATATCCTGGAAGCAATTAAGGAAAAGAAGCCGCCGCTTCTGGTTATTTGTTTTTCGCAGGTGCGGCACCTCTCGTCGATGGCGCTGCGAACTTTATTGAACCTGCGGCAGGAAGTCATCGCCAGACACGGGCAAATTCGCCTGGCCGCCATCCGTCCGGAAATCCGCGAAGTTTTTTCCACAACCCGCCTGGACACGCTTTTCCAAATTCACAGCGACACTCAAGAGGCCCTGAACAAAATTCAAAACTGGCTTCGCCTGGTAAAACCAAGTGTCAAATCCTGACCAGCGGAATGTACTTCTCAAGGGCGGATACTTCGTGCCAAGCGGGCAGCTTGAGCGCGGAAAGCCGAAAGCGGGCCGCAGTTGGACTTCTCTTCCCGCGCCTGCAATATTTCACGGTTGCCAATTTGGTTCGACTCTCAGGTTTATTCCGCTGAACCGCCATCGAGCGCCATCTGTCATTTGTATTATCAATTGCATCACCTGCGGATACAATGCCCGGCGTGATGGAACAATTAAAGCAAATCGCGGAGTGGAAAAGAGAAATGGTGACAACTGCGACCAAGCCGTATCAGGCGGCCGGGCGCTTTGCGTGGCATTTTGCGAAGGGAAAACTGGGCGGTGATCCGGTATTTTCCGGGTTATTGCAACATGGATTAATTCCGACTGGATCACGGATACTGGATTTGGGCTGCGGCCAGGGATTGCTGGCCGCGTGGTTGCGGGCTGCGGAGACTTTGTGTTCCGCCGGCAGATGGCCAAGCGATTGGCCCACTGCTCCGAAGGCAACGACCTTTCGCGGCATCGAACTTATGCCGCGGGACGTGCAGCGCGCCGGCGTCATATTTAGCGATGGTGTGCTGGTGGAGCAGGGGGATATTCGCACGGCGGAATTTGGGCAGGCCGATGTGGTGGTGATTCTCGATGTGCTGCATTACATGGATATTCCCGCACAGGATGATGTTTTAAGGCGTGTGCGCGCGGCACTTGGAACCGATGGCACATTGTTATTGCGTATCGGAAATGCCGCAGGCGGTTGGCC
>JAJYGE010000165.1 GCA_021785155.1 Planctomycetota bacterium | reverse complement strand
GGGACGGCCCGACTGGCCAATGATATTGGAACGGATACCGGCCGCCCCAATCCACAAACGGAACCTCCGGTCACCGGTGCGGCGTTGGCGGCCAGAAAAAAGACGCTGTTCGGCATCGGTTACGAAACATGGTTTATTCCCACAGTTGGTGCTGACAATTGGAGCAACGCGGAAGCCATGCCGGTGTTGGATCATTACTCTTCATTGGACCCCAAGGTTATCCGTCAGCACGCCCGGTGGATTCACGACGCCGGGTTTGATTTCATTCTGATCGACTGGTCGAACAACCTCGGCGGCAATTGGACCAACGGCGTTGCGGAAGGGATCATCGGCTCCACCCTGCGCCTGCTGGCGGAATATACGCATCTGAAGCACCGCCCGAAATTTGCGCTGCTGCTGGGGCTGGATAACGGCAGTTGCGACACGCCGGAGTTCCACACGCAGATTCAACGCATCGAGCGAGAAATTCTGGCCAAACCCGAATACGCCCGCCTCTGGCAGCATTTTGACGGCAAGCCATTATTGGCAATTTTCCCCGAACCATCCGTTGGCACTCCACCGGCCTATCTGGCTCCACATTTCACCGTGCGTTTCATGGGAGCATTCCACGAAATCACGCTGAATCCGGGCGGTGCCTGGAGCTGGGTTGATCGAACGCCGATTGTGAATGGTCCCGCGCTTTCGATATTTCCGTTTCAGGATCAGAGTCTGCGGCCATGGAAAACGGGGGCGGGCTGGTCGTTGGCCCGCCACGCGAATATGGGCGTCTACGCCACCTGCCCCAAGGGGAGCGGCGGCGCGCTGGTCAGTCCACCTTTTACCGTAACGCAGCGCGTCATCACCTTCAATTACAGCGGCGTGGATTACTGGGTGTACGCCAATCTGCGATTTCCCGGCGGGAAAATCCCCGGCGGCCAGGACATCTTCGTGTTACGCGACGCCGCCACCGGTGCCGTTCTGCGCAGCGCTTTTCCGCCCGGCATGTCGCAGTTCACGATGCGGCAATGGGATGTGGGGGATTTAATCGGGCGGCGGGTGATTTTTGAGGCGATGGCCGGCTCGCCCGCCGGGCTTCCGTATGGTGGATCCCTGAGTTTTGGCGGATTGTCTTTCACACGCAACGAACAGATGGTCGCATCCGTCGCCTTGGGCGGCAATGAAGCCGGCGGCGGCGCATGGCTCGACTGGGACGCCCACCTGCGGTGCTCCGGGGCCACACTGGTGCAATTTATGGATGCCGCTTTCCGGTATGAGCCGGAGGTCATTATGATCCAGCAGTGGAATGAATTTGCCGCGCCGGATCAATATGGCGTGGAAGCCAGCAACGACATTGAGCCAACCGTGATTCACCGTCTTGACGGCCCTTATTCCGACGGGTGGGGATATTATTATCTGGACTTGGTGACCAAACTGATCCGGCAATACCGGCAGGGATTCCGCACGCCCCAGGTGCTGCTGGATACGCGTTATCCATGACGTTCATCTTTATTGACCATATATTTTCTGACGATGTTTGTTTTAAGTCGAATAATCGAAATCTCGTTATTTTAATCTGGAACTCAAAGGAACTAAATAATGCGGGAGCTATCACAGACGCCGGGAAACACTAGGCGTACGTTGCTCAAGCAGGTCGCCGCCGTGGCGGGTGCCGCCATGACTGGGCGTACGTCGGCCGAGGCCGCCATCCCGTCGTCGGGCAATATTTCCGGCGTGACACGGAATGGCGGCGTGCTGAATGTGCGCATCGGTGCGGATGTCTTGCGCGTGCAAATTCCCGCGCCGGGGATACTGCGGTTGGATATTCTGGCCGATGGCAAAAGCGATCCGCATACGCCGGTTTTGGACCCGGGCGCTAAATTCCCCGGTGACCCCGCCGCTAAAATGGATGTCGTCGGCGATCCGATTCGCGTCCAAACGGATCAATTTGAATTGCGCATCAGCCGCCATCCATGCCGTCTGACCATTCTGGACAAATGGGGCAAGGTATTGTTGGATCAGGGGGCGGATCAAAGCTTGCACATTGATCCAGGAGATCAGAGCCGGACCGGTTTTTCATTCGGTCACAATAAAAAAGATAATTTTTACGGCATCCGCAATTCCGGATGCTATTCATCCTCGCCATTTCAATATCAGGTCTATCCGCTGCCGATGCTCAAGGCCGGTGTCAGCGAGCCGATTCATGCCTATGACGCCGCAGCGGCTGCAAAGGCACCGGGGCAGGCCACCAATGTTGTGCAGGCTCCCGTTCCAAGCGACATCTATGAGGTCAAGGCCTCCCTTGAAGGCGGCGGTGGGGCACCCTTCGTCTGGAGCACGACCGGCTACGGCATTCTGGTGGATTCCGATGGGGGCTATTTTCGAGTGCAGCCTGGCGAAATTGGCTTTTTTTATGGCCATCCGGATACGAACGACTATGGTCGGCATTATTTTCGGCCCAACAGTCTGACAATTTTTATATTCGTCGGCCTCCCTCCGGATATTTTCCGCGGATTGGCGCTGGTCTCAGGAAAAATGCCGCTTTTTCCAAAATGGGGCTATGGCTTTACCAATTCCCAATGGCACATCAACCAAACTCCGCTGCGGAAGGTGCTGGAAACTTACCGGGCCAGGAATATTCCCATTGATAACTTTACGCTGGACTTCCAATGGCACGATTGGGGAGCCAGCCGCTATGGCGAATTTCGCTGGAGCCCGGTGCGATTTTCCGAGGCACTGTATCCCAAGGATAACCCCGACGCCCTGATTAACTGGACGCGTCGGCTGGAATGCAAAATCACCGGTATTATGAAGCCGCGCATCGTTGTCACCAATATTCAGGAGGCCCATGCGCCGCTGACCACGCAAGCGGCGGCGGCAAGAAAACTGGGAGCATGGTTTCCGGGCGAGAAGCCCTCTCCGGAAGGTGAGCTGAACAATAGTTGGGAACACCTTACCTCCATTAACCTGGACTTTTACAAGCCGATCTGCCGGCAATGGTTCTGGCACGCCACCTGGACGCATCAGTGCATGCAACAGGGAATCGCCGGATTTTGGAATGACGAAGCGGATAGTCCGGATTTAGGTAATTTTGAATTCCTGCACATGCAGCAGGCGTTTTATGAGGGCCAGAGACGAAGCCTGTCCGACCAACGTGTTTGGTCACTAAACCGTAATTATTACCTTGGCTCTCAACGGTACGCTTACGCCACTTGGTCCGGGGACATCCTCGGCGGATTTAAGTCAATGCGGCTGCAAGCAATGCACATGCTTAGCACCATCAATATCGGGCAGATGCGCTGGGCCCAAGATACCGGCGGGTTCTATGGACACCCCGTGCCGGAACTCTACACGCGTTGGTTCCAGTTCAGCGCCGTGTGTCCGATACTACGGACCCACTCGGCGGGCGATCCACGCCAGCCGTGGGTTTTCGGCGATCAGGCTTGCGAAACCGTCAAGCAGGCGATCCGCCAGCGCTACAGATGGTTCTTCTACACCTATGCCATTGACCATGCGGCATGCACGCAGACTGGTGTTGGTATCGTGCGGCCTCTACTTTTTGATTACCCCGCGGATCCGCAGGTGGCCACCATGACCGATCAATGGATGTTCGGCGATTGGATACTGGCCGCGCCGGTACTGGATAAAATGGGAACCGAAAAAGAGGAAAGCCACTCCCGGCGTATCTACCTGCCGGAGGGCGAATGGGTAGATTACTTCCGAGGAGATAGTTATAAGGGCGGCCAATGGATCAACTATGCGTTGAATCCCGGCACCTGGATGGATTGGCCGTTATTTATCAAGGATGGAGCCATCATTCCAACCGCCGAGCCGGTGCGGGCCATTCACACCGCCAAACCGGAGATGATTTATCTGGATGTATTCCCGGCTGAAACGCGATCCACCGGCGTGTTTTATGATGATGATGGGGAGAGTTTTGATTACGAAAAGGGAAGTTTTCATCGCCAGGTGATTACCGCCCATCGACAAGACGGACAGTCTCGCGTGGTTATCGCGGCCACGCAGGGGGCCTTTATTTCCAGCGTAAAACATTACGTCTTTCGCATGCACGGACAGGCCGCGGTCGGCGTATATATTGGCGGTCAGGCCGCGCCTCAGGTCACTGATGCGCTAGCTTTATCCAAAGCTGCTTCCGGCTGGTATCCGGATGTTGATGTTTACGGCCCGGTCACACTGGTCAAGGTGCGAACTGGAGCCAATACGGATGTTGTCATTGAGATCAATGGCCACCGGGCGGTGAACAAAACCATTGAACTGCTGACCGCCCAAGATGCGTCGCTGTCGGGGCCAACGCCCGAAACACGCAACTATATTACCGCCAACCATCCCGGCTACACCGGCATCGGTTTTGTTGCCGGGTTTACCGTACCCGGCACGGCGGCGACGTTTTATTTATGCCGGCGCAAGGCCGGGAACTATCGAGTTAAATTCCGTGTGGCCAACGGTGACCCGCTACAGGTTCAAACACTGAATGTTTACGTCAATGGCATCCTTGTTGGCGAGCTGAACATTCCGGGCATGCGGAATTGGCGTACTTGGGAAGAAATGGAAATATATCTTCCTCTGGCGGCGGGAAATAACACCATCATGATCCGCCACGACCAGGACAATACTGGTCAGGTTAATCTCGATTGTGTCAAAGTGCCGTGGCAACCAGCTGTGGCTTTTAACGCAGGGCCGTAATGTTATCGGTAACCGTGCACGGCCTTGATGAAAGATATGCTGGCGGGCAGGTAGGCGCGGTGTAAAGGGGTGGGCTGGGAATACTGGTCCGACGTTCAATGAACAGGAAAAGTTGCCTGATTTGTTGACTTGATTTACGGATGGTGTATTTTGATCGGGTGATTGCGGGAAGTAATGGTGATAATGATGATGATACGTCGGAGTGTCTTACACCTCATGCCGTTGGCCGTTGGAATGGTA
>JAJYGE010000050.1 GCA_021785155.1 Planctomycetota bacterium | reverse complement strand
GGACAGAAAATAAAATCCGCGTGGGAATTCGGAGGTCGCAACGAGTATCCGCTCGGCAAGGTCAATAGACTTTTGATAAACATCGAGCTTTTCAAACATGAATGCCAAGGCGATGTTCTCCCTTCATTCGATTCGATCAGGTGAGCAGGTGACCGCAGGTGGGATTCTCCGCTCCGGCGGCAGCCGTTCTTTTGCCTCGTCCTTATTTGCTCGCCTGATCCCCTGTTCCAAATTCGCCTGCTCTATTTTTTCGCCTGCGGGCGAAAAAATCGGGGAGACAGGACACCAGTAGAACTCTTCGCCACCGCAGCCGCGGAAGTAGATTTCCACGTTTTGTACTTGATCGCGGATCGGTTTGTGCCCGACCGTCGACAAGATTAATACAACGGCGGGCTGCTCTAGTGCGCTCGCTGCCACAGCCTCTCTGAGAGCGGTCGATAAAGTTTGTCAGCTTGCCAGCAAATCCCAAAAGCGGGTAGGCATGGAACCCTTGCGGTTGCGGGTGTACTGTTTTCGGGACGTCCAGTCAAAGGTTAGGTTGCGACGGAGCGCCATTAACTATCGAAAAGCCCCCTTCAAACTAGCTGTTAGGTGATATGGGTTGGCCACAGGCGCTCGATATTTTCGTATATTTCCAACAAGATAAACTTGTTCCGGCCGATTTCATCCTTCAGTTTTTTGGGGAACTTTGCCATGTCCTCGTAGTTTTTCATGACAATGAATTCAACTTGTGAGCAATCAAAATTAAAATCGTGCGGTACCCGCCATTCTCGCTCATGAGAGTAATCCACAGTTTTGCCCTTTAGGTGTTTCGCGCTTTTCAAATCGTCCGGGCGATAAGCTGGCCAGAATGGCGTCACAAAAGTTTTGACGTGATCTGCCCATTCTTGTTTTTCCCAGAGGTCTGCCCGAACGTAGTAGGCTGGGCCTCCTCCTGCCGCGAAGACATGCGGTTTACTGAATCCGATGCCATACGGCGCGTAGTGTTTGGCATGGGCAACGAGGCTGGGCCACGGACATTCTGTGAAGCAAACGGCCGGATTGTTGGTCCATGGTAGCGTGTAAGCTTTAATCACATGCTGCGTCAGGATATTTACCAAGGCGTCGTAGGCATCTAGCAGAGGCGTGTCCTTGGTGAAATGCGCCAAGTAGTCCGAACTGTCCGCCATGCGATTAACTCCTTATAGCGTAATAGCAGCATTATTTCCGGAACGGGTGAAGTTTACAAGGGACTTAGGTGGTGAGGTCGCTGAGGGAGAAGGGGGCGGTAGTTGGGGTAAATTCCCCTTCGTCGTATGAGATGCCTGCAATTGAACACCGCGCCGATTCGGTAGTGGATTGGGTGGCGATCAGGCGACTTGCTGGCGAAGCGTTCAAAATTGAATCCTTTTTCCTAGGGGCTGCTCAAATCTTGCCAAGTGATGGTGCTCCATCTACGGTGTGACACTCTTTCGAACTGCACATCTCCACACCAGACCGAGATGTTTAGATTCGCCGGATCTGGTGCAGCACTGGATTCTACAAAAGCATGAACACGCATGGCTTCGTTTGCCGGGAGAGTATTTAGGAATCCAGTTGCTCCTAACCGACCTGATATGTACTTGTGCCCCCGGCCGCCAGGCTTGGACGAGAAGGACTGAAGAGAAGATTTCAGGGCGATGAGGGTGCTTCCGGAGGGTGCGTTGGCCGATATAGCCACATCTTTTAAGTTTGCATCCGATAAGTTGGCAATCCAAATATTATACCACCAGAACGGTGGTGTCTTGCTTAGGCCCAGAAATCCGTCTGACACCGGAGGGCTCGTGCCCACAAATGCGCAGCGATAGGCGTAGACCGGCATACGGACGTGAGTTGGATCGTGGAGAGTTAACGGAATTCCGTTCGGGCCAGGCATTTCCCTGATTGTTTCCCGATTTAACCCCGGAAAATAGCTGCTGACTAGCCATTGGACGAGAATGAAACAAAACGCACCGATCGTTCCTGAAGCTATCAACTCGAGTAGGTGAACAATCGTGCTTTTCCTAGGTGGGGGAGGTTGATCCATCAGGGTGCCTCTGCATATGAGACCTATGCCATTACCAAATTGATAGGTGCCCGGCAAGGCTACCATATTTTTCATATTATACCGACATAAAACCTTGAGAAAAGTCCGGAGGGAGAAGAGAGAGAAGGGGGTTCGGGGGATGAGAGTTAATCCCCCGCGTTTTGTCGGTTATGATACCGGCGTATGAACAGGCTACCGATTGAGCAGTGGATTGATCGCCAGCCAAACCGGGCGATGGCCACGTTTGCCGTGGCGATTGCGCGTGTGGGAGTTGTTCTCCCGCAGATGATGGCGCAGTTCAGCAAGCGATGGCCGGGGGATGCGCCGGATCCCGGCAAGTGGATTGGGTTCTACCGGAACCACCGCAGGCTCGCCGATGTCGTGCGTAACATGATTCCGGACGGCCCGGATACGATGTTAGCCGCCGATGCCGCCAGGGCGCTTCATGGGCTGTCGCAGGATGATTTACGGTCTGTGGCCGAGAGCCTCACGCCCGAAGGGTTCGCGGAGGCAATTAAGATCGGACAGGAGCAAGGCAAGGTGTTTCAGAATGCGATGGCGGCAGTGGCTTTCAACGATGTTGAAGGGGCGGGACAACTGGCCGGATTCAGTGGAGAGATTCCCCTTGCGTTGCGGTTCTTGGCTCAAGTGGTGTTGCCGTATTTGATCGAGCATGGCGATTTGCCAACGCGCGACTTTGCCCGGGCACGGCGCGGTGACCTGGCGGCACTGGAGCGCCTGGTGACCATTGATCCGTCCGTGATTGCCGAGCCAAGCGTCGCAGAACAGATAGCCGCGAGTGTATTGGTAAGTGACCGTATCCGATTGCGGGTGCTCACGGATGCGATAAGCAAGAAGCCATCCTCGGTAAAGGCCGGACAATGTAAGATGCTCATGGCGGCGATGATGATCGCCTTGTTTGAGAATGCGAAATTGCCACTAAGCGTCGCGGATGTCAGGGAGCTATTTGACGCCCTTGCGAAAAGCGATAAAGGCGTCCTGGTGGATACCGATCTGCCGGATTCGCCGGAAGCCATGGCGAAGGGTATTCAACGATATAAGAAATTCTGGCGTCCGATGATTGGTCGGATGGCATGTCTCGGCACCGGACAAAAATTGCCGTAGAAAATGTCCGCAGTTCGCAGTTGGATTTTCCATAAAGTCACGTCCACATCGAAAGGATGTGGCTTATGGAAAAGAGAAATGACACGTTTGCGTTACGGTCTCCGGTGGGACCTCGGCGGCCCGTGGACGGCGGCGGCAGAGCCGCCGCGGCCACGGACGCCGGGGCCGTCGGGGCCGCCGCAGCGGCCTCCCTTAGACTTGAATATATAGGTAATAATCCGACAAACGGCATTGATCACCGGATGGTGTTTTTGCCGTGTCGGTGTAAGTCGCGGATGTGCGTTGGGTGCGGGCCACGGATGGGGTTTATCCTGCGTATACGATTGCTGGCTGTGGCGGACAATTTCCGTAAGCCAACACTATTCACGCTAACGGTGGATCGGGAGAATTTCGGTTCGTGTCAGGCGGCCCATGCTTTCGTCAGCAGCAAGGGGCGTATCGGTCTTTTGATGAAACGATTGGGCGTTAAACTCTGGGTATGGGTATTGGAGTTCCAGCAGAAAACCGGGGATGGCTGGCCACACTGGCATATCCTCGTTGATCTGGCGGATTGTCCTGACGGTAAGCTTGATCTGAAACGGGCTTGGAAGTTCTGGCGGGATAAGTGGGAAATCGGCGGCTTGGATTTACGGATCAAGCGTCGCTTCCGCAAGCCGCGGCACGCGATTAATTATATCACCAAGTACCTCATCAAATCGCCAAAGTATGGTTATCCCCGATGGGTATTGGAATCTGTAAAAGCCATACGGCTGGTAGCGGCCTGTCGGAAGTTGGGGCCTTTGGTATCTGATGGCCGGTCAAAGCCGAAAAGTGAATCCGATGGTGGACGTAAACCCCGCGGGTGTCGCCGGCCGCTGGTGAATCGCCTGGCGGGGTGCGGCCAAAACACCACGGCCATGCGGCAGAGCAGTGACGCCGACAATGAACGGGTTGATACATCCTTTGTCGGCAATGTATCGGTCAGTGTGAAACAGTTGGCCACTATGCAGCAGCAAGGGCTTTTGGATTCCCGTATCCGCTTGGAAGATCCGGTACTGGATTCCAAGAGTGATGCGGTTCCCGTGGGTGTTCTGCAAGAAGGCCATGAAGCCGGGGAATTACTGGATTCAGTTCGTATGAGCGTTCTGGATTCCGGCGAGTACATCAAAACACAGGAGAATGTGGAGTCCCGGCGTATAGCGTTATTAGCTGCGGCGGATCAATACGGTAAGGCTCCAGTGGGAGAGAGCTATGGATAAGCAGTCGTGCCATACCGCATTGCCGGGCGTACCGTCATGGATTACGCCGAATTTGATTGCCGATACTATTAGTGCCTGGCAACGCTATTACGCCGAGCCCTTGACGGCCAAGGATGCTATTGGCATTCTGATGGGTGTTGGTAATCTCTTTGCTTCTTTATCCGGAGTCTCCAGCCATGAAACACTTCGTCGCATTGGCACGGGTCAGCAGTCGGGAACAGGAACGTGAAGGCTTTTCACTGGATGTGCAGGAAGATGCCCTGCGGACCTACGCCCAGCGGCATGATGGCAGCATTGTGAAGCTGTACCGTATCGCCGAAACGGCTACCCGGCGGGATGAACGTAAAACCTTCCGGGAACTCATTACCTACGCCATGGAACACGCCGCGTAACTGTTTACCGCTCCGCGGCAAATATTCGCAATAATGGCGCTGGCGCATTTGTCTTTGCGCTGGTATGCTTGCGGTCGCTATGGATGGCGAAGTAAAAATACGTCGTAACAAGCTGATGGCAAA
>JAJYGE010000568.1 GCA_021785155.1 Planctomycetota bacterium | reverse complement strand
CCTACGAGAAATTCGCCACCATGATTGACCGACATTGGGACGGGATTGTGGCCTATTGCCAGCCGGAGAACCAAGTAGCGTTGGGGTTCGTGGAAGGGCTTAACAACAAGATACGGGTGATCCAACGCCGGGCCTACGGCCTGCGGGATGAGCAATACCTGCGGTTGAAAGTGCTCACCTGTATGCTGCCGGAAGTTTAATCCGACCAGGGGTATTCCGGGAGACGCCGTTGTTTTATAACACCGGCCCGAAAGCGGTCTGTTCCGGCTGGCAGGGAAGAGAGTTGCAAGTGGCCCCGCCGGCCAGGAAGGCGCACAAAATACGTCCTTAGCTCTGAAGCAGGGCTTCGATGCGCAACAGGTATCCCACTCAAAACTCAACCCACCCTTTGGTTCGAGCTTCGACGGGCTGGAAGCTGTCTACCCCACAGCCCGCCACACATCATAATCATATATATCTATGCGTCATGGCAAAAAACATGCTTTTTCACCCACTCGTTTGCCCGAAGAGCCTTTTTTGTTTTAACCACAAGTTATCAATCCCCGGCGGATCACAAATCATGGATCAATTTACCCGCCTTTCACCCGTGCTGCCCGTAAAATCGGTGCTGCGTGGCCATGGCCTGGACAGAGGAATCTGCTCCATGCGTTATCGCTTTTGGCTGCCCGTTCTGTCGTCGGTTCTGCTGCTGTTGCTATGGGGGTCGCATCATCTGATCGGCCAGACCGTCGGGAACAATGCGCATTTTGGTCTTTGCCGCTACGGTCTGACGCCGGGGCAGGTTGAGAAGCGCGCCGACGCGTTACTGGCCCAAATGACGCTGGGCGAAAAGATCAGGATTTTGTCTTTCAATGCCCATATCATGGGATCCCGCCCCATCAGGCGGCTGGGCATTCCGATTGTATACATGAGCGACGCTTCGTGCGGTATCAGCCACAGCATTGAATATGGCCGTTCCACCGGGTACCCGGCGTCGGTGTGCCTGGCGGCAACATGGAATCGGCCCCTGGCGCGGGCAGAAGGTGTGGCCATCGCGCATGATGCGCTGGCCCGTGGTGTGAACCTGATGTTTGGACCCGGCGTGAACGTGGAACGTGAACCGCAGGATGGACGAAATTTTGAATTTCTGGGGGAGGATCCATTTCTGACCTCGGCCATGGCGGTTCAATGGATTCGCGGCTTGCAGGCCCATGGTGTGGCGGCGTGCGTCAAACATTTTGCCGGTTATGAAGATGGTGTGGATTGGGCCATTAACAGCGTCATGAGTCGCCGAGCGCTGGAAGAACTTTACCTGCCGCCATTCCGGGCGGCGGTGCGGCGGGGCCATGTCTGGTCAATGATGTGCGCGTTCAACAAGCTCAACGGCACCTATTGCTCCCGCGATCCCTTTTTACTGACCGAAACACTGCGGCGGCACTGGGGTTTTAAGGGCGTGGTCATATCGGATTGGACGGCGAATCATTCCTGCGCCCGCTCACTGAACGCCGGACTGGATATGGAAATGCCGGCCGGCGGTTTTTATTCGCAGGCTAAAATCCGCGCCGCTCTGCGGGACGGAAAAGTTTCCATTTCCACACTCAATGACCATGTGCGGCGGATTTTGCGGATGATCATCGCCATGGGTTTCATGGAACATCATCGGCAGCCGGATTACAACATACCACTGGATGATCCGGCCAGCGCCGCGGTGGCCATGCGTGTGGCCGCGGAAGGAACCGTGCTGCTGAAAAACAAAAATCATATCCTGCCGCTGCATTGCGCCACGATCAAACGCATTGTTGTATGGGGGCCTATGGCCGGCAAGGCCATCACCAGCGGTGGCGGCAGCGCCTGCGTTCACCCCATCAGCGGGATGGTCAGCATGTTAGATGCGGTAACCCAAGTGGCCGGGGCGAATGTGCAGGTTCAATACGTGGCGTCTCCGCTGTGCCTGTACAGTGCGGTCCAACAGCAAACCCGCAGTAGCGGCGGTGCAAGCCTGTTATGGGGCCAGGGCCAACTGCTGACGCGAGAGGGCAAGCCGGGGCTGGCGGTGGAATATTTCAACAACGACACGCTGTCTGGCACGCCGGTGGCTACGGGAACCGACGCAAAAATTACCTTTAATTGGGGGCTGAAGATGCCGGTTCCGCAGGTCACGCAGGCCGCTTTCTCCGCTCGCTGGATTGGCGAAATCAAGCCCACGGTTACTGGTGAATACGAGTTTGTCAGCAGCAGCGATGATGGCTCACGAGTTTTTATTAATGGCAAAGAGATCATCAATAACTGGCAACAGCACGCGCTTACCACGATGACCGCGATGGTACGGCTGCACGCCGGGCGAACTTACCGGTTGCGTGTGGATTACTTTAATGCGATTCTGCTGGCTCAAATGGAGTTTGGTTATGGGTTAATGGCGAGCAGTCCGATGTTCAGCGCCGCCGATCTCAAGAGGATCGCCCGCGCCGATGCGGTCATCGCATGTGTGGGTTTTGGCCCGAAATATGAGGGTGAGAACAAAGATCGCGGCTATCACCTCTGGGGATCGCAAAATCGCATTCTGCGGTATGTGGCAACACTGAATCCTCACACCATCGCCGTGGTCAATGCCGGAGCGGGCATTGGCATGAGCCGCTGGATTCATAAGGTTGCCGGGCTGGTGTATGCGTGGTATCCGGGGGAAAACGGTAATACCGCGGTGGCGAAAATTATTTTCGGGCAGATAGATCCCAGCGGACGCTTGCCCGACAGTTTCAGTCGCCATTGGCGCAATGAACCGGCCTATGGCACATTTCCCAATGTTAATAATGTCATGCACTTTACCAGCGGCATTTATACCGGGTATCGCTGGTATGATAAAATGCGCATCAAACCCTTGTACCCCTTTGTTTTTGGCCTTTCCTACACCACCTTCGCCATGCGCCACTTGCATGTTTCCTCCACGGGAAGTGGCAAACAGCGCGTGTTTACCGTGACGGCGGAAGTGACCAACACCGGCAAAATGGCCGGAGCACAAGTGGCCCAACTTTACATCCATCCGCTGGTAAATCGGAAGAATCGCTGCGTGCAGACGCTCAAAGGTTTTGCGCGGGTGAATTTGCAACCGGGGCAAAGCAAAACCGTGGCCATGAAACTGGACTGGCGTGATTTTGCGTATTACAACTCGGCTGCCAAAGCGTGGCAGGTTCCGCCGGGTAAATATGAAATTGCCATTGGATCATCCAGCGCCGATGAGCCGCTGCACAATGTGGTGCGGTGGAACTGAACCGTTCGGCGCTTAATGTTTCGACTTATATGCTGCGAGTAAAGGATTCTAATATGCGGTTAAAACCATTCCGTTTCGTGAGTATCCCGGCGGCTTGTTTTGGTGCGGTCTTGATGACTGCCGGGTGGGTGATGGCGGGGAGTGCCGCGTTGCCGCCGATGATTCCCGCCAAGGTGCCGGGCATGATGACTCCGGCCCAGGCGGCCCGTGATCCGGCGGTGGAAGCGCAGGTGAAAAGTCTGCTTGGGAAACTCACACTGTCCGAAAAGATTCGGCTTCTTTCCGGCTACAGATATATGTACACATATCCGATTCCGCGACTGGGTATTCCCGCCGTGAAAATGAGTGACGGGCGTGTGGCGGTCAATCACTGGGGACCGGACACGTTATTTCCCGCCACCATTGCCCTGGTCGCCGGCTGGGACAGAAAACTCTGTTATCAGGAGGGTATCGCGATGGGCCGTGACGCCCGCGCCCGCGCCGTGAATATCGTACTTTCACCGTTGGTGAATCTCTACCGTGAGCCTCAGGACGGGCGGAATTATGAGTATATGGGGGAAGACCCGTATCTGGCTTCGCAAATCGCCGTGCCCTATATCCGCGGGATGCAGTCGCAGCATGTTGCGGCGGATGTGACCGATTTTTGCGCCTACGAACAGGACATCAACCGGACCATGATAGATTCCATCGTCAGCCACCGGGCGCTGGAAGAACTCTACTTTCCGCCTTTTAAGGCCGCGGTTCAGAAGGCCGGTGTCTGGACGCTCATGTCCTCTTATAACCGGTTGAACCATGAATGGTGTTCCGCCGATCGATATCTTCTTACCGACGTGCTGCGCTATCGATGGCATTTCAAGGGGCTGGTGATGTGCGACTGGGTGCTCAACAGCCACATCAGCACATTGCGCGCGCTGTGGGCCGGACTGAATCTGGAGATGCCCGGCGGCGTGGATTATACCGCCGCTCGCATCATGCCGTTGATCCGCAGCGGTGATTTCAGGCTCGCCCGGCTTAACGCCCTGGTTACGCCGCTGCTGCGGATGATTGTAGCAATGGATATTTCTAAATATTCAAAGAATGATGCGTCTATTGCCCTCAACGATCCATATAGCGATCATATCGCCTACATGATTGAAAAACAGGGCGCGGTTCTGCTGCGGAATAAGAATAATCTGCTGCCACTGACCGCGGACTCGGACCATCTGATTGTTGTGGTCGGGCCTAACGCCCGGTCCATGGCACCGGGCGGCGGAAGCCCTTTTGAAGGTGGCGGAAGTTCCTATGACGTTCCAATTGTCAAACCGGTAAGCATGTTGGCGGCTATCAGGAAACTGGCCCCGGCCGATACGCGGGTCGTGTATCTAAAATCGCTGGACACAGCGACCGATCAAACCCTCTTGCATCAGGCGGACGCCGTTATCGCCTGTGTGGGGTGGAATTCCCAGTTGGAACACGAAGGATGGGATCATCCCTACGCGCTGCCCGCGCCGCAAAATGCGCTGCTTGCTCAGGCCGGGAAGCTCAATACCCACGTCATTGTCGTGCTCAACGGTGGCGGCAATGTGGCCATGCGCCAATGGATCCATCCGATTGCCGGATTGCTTGATGCCTGGTATCCCGGCCAGAACGGCAACCTGGCCGTCGCCGGCATCTTATTCGGAAAAATAAATCCCAGCGGACGTTT
>JAJYGE010000366.1 GCA_021785155.1 Planctomycetota bacterium | reverse complement strand
TCCAATACCTGCAAGAGATAAACACGACGCCCGTTGTATTCCGGTGGAAGTATCGACTCGACACGGTTACGCCCCCATAACTATTGATATGTTATTTTGGAATCACACTACTAGGAACCCAAAAGGCGATTATATAAAATCAGACACAGGCGGGGACCATGCCCATCTTTATTGCGTTGTTGCGCGGGATAAATGTAAGCGGGAAGAACGTCATCAAAATGAACACGCTTCGCGAATGCTTTGCCCAACTCGGCTTCATCAGTATCAGAACCTATATTCAAAGCGGAAATGTTGTGTTTGATAAGGCACATGCTTCCGTCACTGGCTTGCGCAAAACAATTGAACAGGCAATTCTCAGCGAATTTGGTTTTGCCGTCCCCATCGTCCTGAGAACATCCAAGCGGGTCACGGAAATCGTCAAGGGCAATCCGTTTTTGAAGCAGCCCACAATTGACACTTCCAAGCTCCACATTACGTTCCTGTCGGATCATCCTCCGCAGAACGCGCTGGCGTTATTGCAGCCACTGGCCGGCACTTCTGAACAACTGTCCATTATCGGCAGGGAAATTTACCTCTACTGCCCTGCCGGATATGGAAATACCAAACTTTCCAACGCTGCCATCGAAAAAAAGTTATCCATCGTCGCTACCACCCGGAACTGGAAGACGGTCAATACACTTCTGGACATGGCGCAATGCAAGAACGCGCGGCCGAACGGAGATTGCGCGTAAACTCCGAAGTTGGTTTCGCATACCCGGAACCCTTTGTTTGCCGCTTGTTGGCCGGCTCGCACGTCCTGTATAATCCTGCCATGTCACAGGCGATGGAACAAACTGAATTTGGTGTCGGTTTAAGCGGGCCTTATCTGTGGGCGTATCGGCATCGGATACGGTTGTGGTCGGGATTTCTACTGATGATTTTTGTGCCCATGCTGGGAATCGGGTTGTATTTGAATCCCAGCCCGGCCGGTCTGGCCACACATACGCAACTGGGGCTTCCGCCGTGTGGATTTTACACTGAGTATGGCTGGCCGTGCCCCACCTGCGGCTACACCACGGCCGTAACCCACGTGGCCCATGGCCAATGGTTGACCGCTCTGGCAACACAACCCGGTGGAGCGATGGTGGGGTTTCTGGCGGTGGCGGCGGTGATTGTCGGGGCATTGGGGGTGACCACCGGCACATGGTATGGGCCATCATTTTTCTGGTTTGCCTGGAACTGGTGGAAGATACTGCTGGTCGCCACGGCGATTATTTTGGGTGCCTGGGGCTATAAAATTCTCATTATGAGTGCATGGTTCCGTCAGCATTGGTAGAATCCCGGTATGGCGGGACTTCGAGCGGAAGCTGGACGGGTTACAAAATCGGCCACTCCGCCGAGGTTACTGGCATAATGGGTAATTTCATGGCCGGGAATAATCAATGACTTTTGCTGACACTATCAATCACGATTACAAACCAACGCGCGCCGGCGCACTGGCCGCGCTATTGGGATTGCTGGTTTTAACACTTGGCGTCGGCGGCTGTGATTTTCTGGGTATGGCGGCGCAAAATACCATCGGCATTCCGGTTAAGGCCCAGTACAGCGGATTAAAAAAGCAGAGCGTGGCGATTGTCGTTTACGAAGACGGTTCCACTGAATTCAATTATCCCCAGGCATCGCAGGAAGTCTCCGCGTTTGTAACGGCAAGCCTGGAAAAGCACATTCCCACCGCGCATATTCTGGATTATCATCTGGTGCTCAATTACCAGAATGCCAATCCGAACTGGGGTGTCCTGCCGATAAAATCCATCGGAAAACATTTTTCGGTTAACCGGGTGGTTTATATCGAACTGCTGGATTACACCGTACATTCACAGCACACCACATTTGTCCTGCAGGGGCATATCGCCGCGCATGTTGCGGTCTACAACGTAAAACTTCCCGGTAACGGTGAAGTCTTTCATACGAATATCAGTGTGCGGTGGCCAAAAAGCGGACCATTGCCGGGTTATGACACCGACGCCAACACTGTTCGTATGAACACGCTGCAGCGATTCAGCACCAAGCTGGCACACGAATTCTACAACTGGCACGATCGCGGGGAGGCGAGTTTTGCGAACTAATACTGGATTATTGCGCGTTGCCATCGCTGCGGCCCTGTTCGTGACCGCCTGCTTGACGATGGGCGGTTGCGAATTGGCCTACTTGCTGGCAGGAAACGGATCAAATGCGGCGCAATACAAGTTATCGAAGAAAATGCGCATTCTGGTGCTGGTGGACACCTCGGCGGACAGCCAGTTAAGCGTTCATTCCATGGCCACACTGATGACATCGGTGAATCAAATTCTCTATGCGCATAAATGCGCCAATAATTTTGTACCCGCGTACCGCATCGTCGCTTTGCAACGGCAAAATCCGGTTCAATACCATTCCATGGGCATTGCCGATATTGCGCACGCGGTTAACGCCGGTGTGGTTGTTTATATCTTTGTAAAGCGATTTGATGTAACGTTGGAAAGCGCCGGACAACTCACTAAGGGCAGTGCCGACGCACTGGTAAAAGTTGTGGATGCGAACGGAAATCGGCTGTGGCCAATGACCGGATCTCCGGGCCAATCGGTAACGGCCCGCGTTGCCACGGGTACTGCTGTGAGCCAAAGCCCACACGAGGTGCAATCTGCAATGCTGGCCATCCTGGCGCGGCGCATCTCCCGATTGTTCTACCGCTATGCCGTAGGCTATATGCCCAAGTCGCAATGAGTTCCGCCGGATCTTCGACACAAACCGTATAAATAAATCGCGCATGCGACATACTTTTTTGCACCGGATGTTGTCCCAAAGCCTCGACGTGGAGCCACAAATTGGGACATGTATTGCAATGCCATCCGGCGGCGGGCGACCGCTGCGCGGCAATAACCGTCACAAGTTACCGAAACGATACCCGGCGCGGAGCCGGGTATCGTTTTAGGATTATTGCCGATGGTGTACTGATGGCCTTAGTGTTGGCCGGCGGCAAATTCCGCAGCCTCTTTTAACTGTACCCGGGCCTGCACGATTAATTTCATGGCCGCTGCGCGATGTCCGCCATAAATGGGCCGGCCCCGATGGAGAATTCGGTTGGCCGTGCGCAGGTGCCGCGCGGCGAACCACAGGATTCTTAATTTGGGTGGCAACTGATGCGCGGTTGGGGTGGCACCCACCGTTTGGGCTTGCACCGCCGTGGATGGGCCATTGAATATTGCCCCGGCCACGAAGCCGCCGCCGATTGCCGCGGCCAGTATCACCGCTAAAGCTGATTTGCGAAGTGAGCGCATAAAACTCCTCCAGAAAAAGTGGACAGCCCTTGCCCGTCCAGTCGCTACGCCGCCAACCGGTGACCGCAAGGCGCTATAAAACCCATCGCATTGACGTGCCCGTCCACGCAGCGGGCGAACATGCGGGCGTCGCTTCACGCAACGCATGTTGATGACATCATGCAACACGCGGCAGACAGACGGAAGTTGCAGACCCTCAGCCGGCGCTTTAAAACCAACCACCAGGAGACCCAATTCGAGAGTCCGAAACAGGTGTAAAGCCACAAGTGAGGGCGAGCGTCGCCATATTCTCCAGTTTGGTTCTACCGGACAGGCCACCGCAAGTTAATAACCCTGCACAAAAAAGCCCCTTGACAATGTCGTCAAGGGGCTTTCCAAAAAACATTTATGGCCGTGCGGCCCTCAGTTTGAACTGGATGGCAATTTTCGACGACGCGCCAACAGACCAACGGCACCAATGGCCAGAAGGCCCCAAGTTGTCGGCTCCGGAACGGTGTTAGCCTCTGCCAATCCCGCCGAGGTCAGGTTCCAGCCCACCACATTAAGAGCTATAAGTTCATTGGGGCCTAAGTTGGGGCCGGCAATGCCCGGGTCGCCATATGCATCCTGCACCTGCGGCGGGTGGTTCGGCTGGGCCTCCGCAGGCACAACGCCATTACCCCAGTCACCGAAATCAGAACCATCGCTGCCGCCGTTCTGGTTGAAATATACGAGGTTGCTTTGCCCTCCGTTAATGGAAAAATAGGAAGAAACGGTGTTGCTGGGATTATAACTTCGCACGCCATTGGCGCTGTAACGGAACAAATCCAACGGGCGGATATCACCGGTTGTGTTGCTTGAGGTGCTGGTGCTTAGGTTTGATCCACTACCGCCAATACCCAGAACTTCGTCAATCTCGTGTGCCGCAACCGCCTGGAGATCGTATTTATTGGTATTTTGGGTACTGGTTCTATTGAGATTCATGTCACTTAGATTCAGCGATATGGTGCTGTCGGGGTTACTTCCGGGATTCCCCAGGTTGTTGTGGCCCAAAGCCCGCAGCAGCGGCAGCGTAATATCAACGTTGCTACTGGTGTTTCCCGGAACCGGGTTGTTTCCGGGCAGCGTGCTGTTAGCGGTCGTCTGGAAGCTTGATGGCGTCGCGTTGCTGTCAAGGTTCGAGACGTAAGTGGAATAGGACAGGGGGTTATAATACGTACTACTCTGCCCGAGGCCGGAACTCATGTTGGCAAAGTCAATGTTAACGGTAACCGGGTTGGCAATATAACTGTCAATGGCAGTTATGGCGTTATTAACGTCGGCCTCATAAGCGGCGGTGTTCGACGGCGAGTAGCTCGTGAATGTGCTGTCAAACGTAGGCACGATGGTTAGGGCATGGGCCGGTGCGGCCATACCCGCAACGCCTGCCAAGGCCGCAGTTGCAAAAGCCGCTGCCGCAATCAGGGATGAGCCGCTTGATACATACGCCGCATGTGAAAAACGACCAGTGGATTTGGGGAACATAAAAACTCCTCTTTCCCAAAAGGGACGAAACTAAACCGTCCAATTCAACCAGATCAAATCTGATCTATCGCGGACCACGATGCACACGCAAACATAGCGGATGCGGTACCTTAGTTTTCGCGCGCCGAGA
>JAJYGE010000172.1 GCA_021785155.1 Planctomycetota bacterium | reverse complement strand
AACGTATTTGCCTATGGCCTGCCGTATGGTGGCGCCAATTTAAGCGGCATGGGCGGCGGGGTAAACAGTCCTGAGACCTTCCATGATTATCTGCGTTCGCAGACCATCGCCCGGCCACTGACGTGACTTTCTCGGGAATTCAGCACCTCCGTTTTGATGCCCGTCACAAAAAACACACAAGCATAGGACAGACATACGCGACTATTGGTTATCACGAACGAATGGGCCATGGCGGCGAGTTATTTGATATTCCGCAGTGCTACCAGGAACTGCAGGACGGAGGCGTTCATTTGCGGGTTGCCATGGATCAAAGCGTTGGCAATCGTCTTGGAGACATGGCTGAGCTTAATTTTAGTATGCGTCATCGCGAGCAGTTCTTGCGTTTGCTGAATCATAGCCCGCTGCTGCGTCGGCGGAGCCTTAGCATACGCCAAAAAGAAGGCTTCGAGTGCGGCCCGGCGTTTCATCGCCATCGCTTGACGTTGGGCGGTGGTCATCTTGGCTCGCCGGGACGCCATGCGATCAAGAACTAACAACACCGGAAATGCCAGCGGCTTCCCGCGGTTCCGGGCCAACAGTTTGGCCACTTCCGGTAATTTATTTTGCCGCGAAGCAATGGTCGCCTCGTGCGACCAAAGCATTCGCCCATATACGAATACCAATGCCGACACCAGCAACGCCAGAACGATAACCCATCGTCGCTTTCTTGCAAAATACAACAACTGCGTCATACCATGGCCTTTTGACATCTGGGAATCCTCCGGATGAAGCCTGGGTAAAAATCAATTGTGGAACAGCGATTGCCCGGAATTCGGAGACATATCCAGCACGTTTCCGACATGCCAGTCCGCGAACAGAATATTCACCGATCCCGGTTGCCCCGGCGGCCCGTGGAACGTGGACATGTCCGCCAGCACCCAAGTGCCGCCAGCCTGCAGAATCTGATATAAATTAAGGGAATTGTTTGGCGGACCAATGCGCAAATTCTGAAGCAAATCGCCCGCCAGCAGCATGTTGTACTGGTAGCTGGTTCCCTCGGCGGCAAAATAAGAGGGATAGGTATGATTGGATTCAACATCGAGAAAAGAATTAATATCCGCCGGGCATCGCCATACCGCGGGACTTCCACGATCGTTCAGGGAGGGTACCCAATTAAGGGGAACAGGGGTCAGAATAGTGTCGGGTGGTTGAACATTACCAACGACGCACTGGATCGGCGGCGGATCATAAACGAGTGCCCCCTGCTCGGTAGGGATTGGCCCCGGATCGTTGACCGTTGGCATCAGTGGAGACGCGGGAAACATATCATGGCTTTGGCTCTGGAGATAAATCTGAAATTCCTGGCCAATGCTGTGAAGATTGGCAGCGCAGGCGGTTTTTTCCGCCGCCCGCCAAGCACCCGCCAAGGTCGGCAACAACAGACCAATCAGCAACGCTATAATGCTGATCACCACCAGGAGTTCTATAAGCGTAAAACCGTGACGGTGGATGGACATCGTTACACTCCTTTTGTTTTAGGATATCGCATCCCGCGGTTACTCGCGCAACGGGCCGTGTTACGACAGAAAACCGTCTGCAATCCACCCACTTATACGCACTATCCAACTCCATACTTACATTGTATGTAATGATTCCGTCCGATCACGGGTATAAAGGATTGAAACAAGGCTTGCTTTCACAAGGATAGCATTATGATGAAATGGTTTGTCACGTTGACCGCAGTCGCCCTTTTCGGTTTGGAATCGACAGCCAAGCTCACCGCCTCGCCGCTGAATCCAAAGGAAATACCGGCCGGTTCCCGGTTGATCGTGTATATGAACTTTGACGCCATGCGCTTATCCCCCGCGTGGATGCGGTTCTGCAGCACCGTGGAGCGGCAGCCTGGAATCGCCGCCCGGATGGGCAGCGTTCGCAGTACTGCGCGGGAGGTGTTGGGCATCCAATCCATCAATAAAATTCACGATATGACGATTTTTGGCACCTACCAATCGCGGATATCCGTCGTTGCACTGGTGCATGCGTCCTTTAAGCCCGCCGCACTGATGGTCGCGGGCAAACTCTTTCCAAATTACACCAAGCGCCAGTACGGCAAATTTACTATCCTTTCCTGGAATAAAAATCCGCATCGGACCATTTATCTTGCGTGTTACGGGAGATCGCTGGCGCTGATCGGACGTCGGCTCCGGAGCGTCGAAAATGAGATCGATACGCTTGATGGCAAAGCACCCGGATTGACGGAACACGCCAAGCTGCTCGCTGGGAGCACCCCGGATGACATGTTTTACATAGCCGGGGCGGGTATAAATGAGCTAAAGCTCGTCAGGTCGCCGATATTCAGGCAGATTGACCGCTGTTGGATGCGCGCCTTGGAAAACAAGAATAGTCTGGTGATTCAGTCGCAAGCCGTGGCGGCGAGCGTTTCCGCAGCTTCTCAGATTGAGTCGGTAATCAAGGGGATCAAAAGCCAGATCGAACTGGCGGGACTGACTGCCGGACAACACGCCGCCACGGCTGGAATGACCGCCAGCCAGCACGCGGCCATGGCGCGTGCCGTCGCGGTTGCCAATATGGTGCTGAGCGTTAAAGGACGAGTCGTGCATGCCGACTGGACAATTCCAAATTTGCTGATCACCAGACTGTTGCCCGCGCCTACGGTAGTTTCGTCACCGCCTTAAGGCCTACTCGATAAATCGGGGCGATGCCCAGCCTGGCGGGGGCGACGAATCGAGAGAGCTTATACCAAATGGAAGACGGCTTTTCATGGATGACCTGTCACAATATACAGACGAGGATATCGCGGGAATGGCCCAGCGCGGGTCAGTGGCCTGTTTTGAGGAACTCGTCCGACGGTATCAGACCCCGCTGATGGGATTTCTGACGCGCCGGTTTTGCGCTAACCCGCACGATGCCGAGGATGTAATCCAGGAAGTGTTCTTCAAGGCGCATCGCTACCTGCACCGCTATAGTCAACGCTGGAAATTCAAGACCTGGATATTCACGTTGGCACACCGGGAATCTGTCAGTCACGGTCGTAAAGGCCACAAAACAGCAGCCATGCCGCAGGACCTTCCGGGCCGGGTTCCACCACCGGATATGGTGCTTTCACGCAAGGATGCCAATGAGCAGCTATGGTTGAGAGTCCGAACGGTATTATCGGAAAAACAGTTCGCGCTGGTGTGGTTATATTATGCTGAAGGCATGTCCCTCACGGAGATTGCGGTGATCACCGGGGGGACAACAATATCCGTCGCCGTCATGCTGCACCGGTGCCGTGGGCGATTGCACACTCTGGCGGATTTGAGCGATGAATCATCGGCCCGGCGGGTGCATGAGCGGCCACCGGCGTTATAACAATAGGAGTCACCATGAAATTCCGAAGAACTAATCGGCAGCACGATCAACTCGCCAGACGACTTCGCAAGGCCGCCGTCGGATCAGCACCCGAATTTTCCGAAGCCCTGCACACAAAAATTATGGCTGGCATCCGCCAGGAGCTTGCCGGGAACCGCACGGGTGGAGTATTCCCATACGGACGGCGATGGACGGCGCTAAAACTGCTGGCTGCCACGGCGGTTCTGCTGGTGGTGGTCGGAGGTTGGTGGTTTGGCGCGGGGTTCTCAAAGAAAACGGACGTATCTTATCCGGGCAGGCGCACCCCGGCGGTTGTGGGGGCCGGTGGTGCCGAGGCGTTGTATCCCGGATGGTTGATCAAAACGCTAGCGCAATTGACGCAGGAAAAACTTGAGCACGCCCGCTACGCCCATCTGAATCAGGATGCCCGGAACCTCGCTTCCTTTCTCACCGGTGAATTGGACATTGCGCCGCATTTGGGCATGCGGCACCGGCGGAAGGTTGGAATCCGAACCCGGGAATTGTTGGTTCGTCGTGCTTATGGGTAATCCGGACGCGGCGTCATATTCTGGTACCGCATCCGGAGTCTTGACATCCATCACGTTTTCCGGCGACAACCTTCCAACGCCGGCCAAGCAACCGGTGCCCGAACCAATGGAGCTTTCGCTCTTCACGTTCGGCTTGGCGATTACGGTTCTTCGCCGACGCGGCATCAGGCTTGCGAACGTATCCCATAAAATATGGCCACACCCAACCAAGACCTAAGTCGATATGCCCAGCTTCTGGTTAAAAGTAAGTTCGGGGGAAGCGATACTGCCAATTGATGTATTATAAGATCTCGCAATTTTTGGCCCGTGAAATCAGTCGTCAGGCCTTATAAATATGGGGTTTTCATGTAATTTATCGCCGAGGCTGGCATAAAATCACCGGAAAACCGCAGAAATCATGATTCCTTATCCAGACTCACATTATAAATGTTATGGACCTTCCTTATATAGAACATAACATTCATCCGATAAGTAGTGCGCATGGCTGTTTGCGTAGCAAGATGCAATCCGAGAGTCCGGCAGTCAATGTGATGACTGAAGTTCTCTTGAGAATATCTTGGCCATCTCCTGCATCCGCTCAAAAGAAAGGATGCTACGTACTTCAGCATTGTATGGAAATAGACATGATCACCGCTCCGATAAACCAAACCGCAAACGCCGGTGCTCCGGTTCAAGCGTCGGCCATACCATCATCGACGAAACAATCCACGGTCATATTTGACCATGCGCCGGATAGAGACAAAAAGTTCCATTGGACAATACCGCTGGTTCTCTTGATAGCGCCACCGCTGGCATGGGGTGCGCTGACGTTCACCCAACCTGTCAGCCTGCCCACCCTGTTGCGGATACAGTTTACCCTGCAAGCCGCTACGGCCACGTTTGCCGCGCTGATCTTCCTGGCGAGTTGGGAGTTTTTTCAGGTTGAGCGATTCTTCGCGAGATTTGTGCTGGCGGTGGCCTTTGGCAATGTGGCGTTGCTGGCAACCTGCCGGCTGCTTTTTTTTGATGGCCTGTCCGCGCCGCTTAAATTGCACGCTTC
>JAJYGE010000562.1 GCA_021785155.1 Planctomycetota bacterium | reverse complement strand
TGACACGCTGGATGATTGTTGACAAACTCACGCCGACAGTGCGTTTGGTTTTCAATCGGATTGCGCCCCGCAGTTTCTTCTTGCTTTTGTTCCTCGGCCAGCGCCGGCCCTGATCGAACCGGTAGCCCAGGAATGCAAAGCTTTCCGGTAACCGTTCACGAAGTGATGATCGGACAGACTGGAAACCTGCACCACAAGGGATTTCTACCCTTTGGGCTATATCAAAACCGCGGTAATTCTGGCCCGTCGACATGACCGTGAACGGTTACACTTTATCTATCAGGCTGAACCATACACCTCCTTGCACTCCGTATTCCAGAGCTGCCAACAGGCGATCCGTCCAGACTCATGCTGCAGCCCACGCCCAGCGTGCTCGTCGCACTACTTTGACGGGAACCTTTCCAGCTGGCTTACCGCCGGTCCTGCCGGGTACTGCCGCTGGGGATAGTTGCATCGGTCTTTTCTTCACGCTTCCACTTTCCTGCACCCCTTGGCTCCACCGGAATGACCCGGCTTCTTCGCTACTATGGGGGCTCTGACTCCTGCCGGTCCGGTCCGTTTCAACGAACCGCCACTGCCTCCGACAGGTCTCTCTGTTTCATGCACATAACCTTCGGACCATTCCGTCTCCAACCACCTGATGCGTTCCAAGGTCGATTTTGCACGTTACCCCTCATCTCCTTGGACTTCCCTTGCGGGTCTGGGCTTCACCCTTCGATCCCAGGCTCACCACCGCATCCGGCCGAATCGAGTTCACCTGGGCCCCTTAGTCACTGCCCGCATGACGGACTGGTCGTTCACCTCGGATTGCTTTCCACCTTGCCTCGCGGCAACGCGGTTATCTCCAGTTACGGGCCGGAGAACGTTTGCCCGACAGGGACTTGCACCCTGCTGATTGTGTGCACTCACAGACGCATGATCGCGGGCGTCTCGCCCGTCATCATCCCCCAAAGAGTTGTTGGCACCGCATTACCAATGGATACTCTGGGGACAGGTATCGATTGGAATGCCACCATTTCTGGCCGCACCCATTCCATTTTAGCCGCGTGGCCTTGGCCCGCGCGTTAACTCTGCAAAATCTCGCCCCCGCCCCAAAATATGGCCGCACCCACATGAACGGTTATCCTCTGCCTGGCTTGACGCATGGTGGCGGTCCGAACATACTGGCACAATGAAACGCAGGAGTAATCGAATGCAATCCAAAAACAGCAAGTCATTAACGCGGCGATATTTTCTGGGGGCGGCGGGGGCCGCTATGGCGACATCCGGCTGCAGCCGGCCGGAAACACGTCAAGCCCCATCCACCGCAGAAAAACGCAGCCGCCAGATACTAGCCACCATGAACATGACCTATACTCTTAAGCTCAATCGGGCTAACCCGCATGAGTTACACGAAATCTGGGATGATGCGCATGTTCTGGCGGCCTTGCAGGGGTTGGCTAATCGCGACCATGCCACAATCTATCAGTTTTTCATCGGCGGAGATACCGGAACCATCGACCACTTCTGGTGGAACTGGATGCGGAGGCGGAATAACTGGCTAAGCCAAGCGGCCATAAAGCCGTCCCAGACATTGCGTGATTTGATCATGAAATATCGGCACTTGGTACGGGGACTGGTGGTATATGATCAACATGTTCCCTCCACCTCCAATGTGGCTTCTACTGTGGCCGGTGTGGAAGATTTGTTGCCCATTCGCTTTGATAAATCGAGCCGCTCCTTATTTTACTGGCTCACCAGTGCTCCAAACGGGCCGAAGTTTCCGGTCAAGGTTTGGCTGATCCATCCGGATGGCTCGCCACTGTTTACGGGACAGGGAATAATCCCGGGCACCACCACACCCTCTACCCAAAGCGCCAAATGTGACGCCTATATCTGGGCCAAAGAACTTTATCTGGATACTGGGCGGTGCAATGGCGCCTACATGGGCTATTATATTGACGCTTATTGGCTGCAGAAACCCTCCGGTTATATTCCCAACCACACCCTTAGCAATCATGATTATTTCATTGCGCACCGTGGCTTCTTTTTTGATCTGGCCCCCTGGGCAGATGAAGTTCCGATTGACGATCCAACGCAGCCGTTAGGGACCGATCAACGTACGTTGCGTGCTATTTTACGCTCCGCCTGGAATCAATCGCACGGGAAAAAAATGATCCACATCGGCGGATTTCCACCCTGGGACAAAAAATACACCCGGTATCCCGGAGCTGGCGGCAAACACGGCGGCGTGGCAACAGAATGGGAATATGCCTACATTGTGTCCTGTTTCAACGGGTACATGGATGCCGATGCGCTGGGATTGGGGTGTATGGCCAATGCCTCGCTCTATCAGCACTATCCGCTTAAAACCAGTTACCCGCAACAACTGCCGACACAACAGCACCTGCAACAGCGGCAATTTATCAACGCACAAGGCTATGTCGCCGATAAATCTTATGTGACTATTTATGTCGGCGATTATGATTCCGCCGCATGGCTTTATCAGATGCTGCCGACCATGTGGACGGATCCGGCGCGCGGATCCATACCGCTGGGGTGGGCTTTTGATCCGAATCTTTCGGATCGGTTTGCTCCGGGAATGGTCTATGCGCGGGATAATAAAACTCCCAACGATCACTTTATCACGGGTGATTCTGGAGCCGGATATTTGAATCCCGGCGCGCTGCAAACCCCGCGTAAGTTTTCCGGTTTGCCTTCCGGAATCGATACCTGGAAAGCGCATTGCCAAAAGTACTACCGTTTATGGGATGTTAAACTCACCGGATTTATCATTGATGGCGATGCGCCGGCCATGAATGGGCAGGTGAAAGCGGCATACTCGCAATTTTCCCCGGATGGCATGGTGCCGCAGAAAATTCCACCGCAGGGAATTTTTGACGGCATGCCATTTCTCCGTATGGGAAATCTTCCCGGCAATGGTAATTCACCGGCGGATGCGGCCAAGTTTATTCTTCAGGAGACTACCGCTAAAGGAGCACAATTCAGAATTTATCGCACGGTGCTGAAAACACCGACGTGGCATAAGGAACTTTTTGAGATATTAAAAAAATCTCCACAAGGTCGGCGTATAGAAATTGTGGAACCTTATTCGCTGATGTTATTGCTCAAATCCTTCTATGCAGGATAGCCTTAGTCGGCCGAACTGCCCGGATATGGCGTGTTCTATTTAGAACCGAGAACGCTGCAATACGTTCCGCCATGGCGTAATGTTTCTCCCGGACATCGCCATCTGGAAGTATGTTCTTGGTCCGTAAAATTGTGCCTTTTAGGCGCAAGATATTTCTGGGATGCCATAATTTCGTTGTAATTATTCACATGGGGTTAAGGAGTCGTTCGGACAGGACTTGTTTACACCCGCACATGGCCATTGCCCGTAACAATATATTTATACGTACATAAATCGGCTGCACCCATCGGACCGCGGGCATGGAGTTTGTCAGTGCTGATGCCGATTTCCGCGCCTAATCCATATTCAAAACCGTCGGCCCAACGGGTAGAGGCATTCACCATGACACTGGCGGAGTCCACATTCTGGACAAATTTATGGGCGGCATTAATGTCGCGGGTGATAATGGCATCGGTGTGTTGTGAACCATATTGCGTTATGTGGGCAATGGCTTCATCAATTGAATTGACCTGCTTAATGGCTACGATCAAATCCAGAAATTCAGCGCCCCAGTCCGATTCCACCGCCAATTTGGCGTTCTGCAAAAGCCCCTGGCTGCGCGCATCGGCGCGCATTTCCACTTTCGCTGCGCGAAATTTGGCGGCCAGACGCGGCAGAACCCGGGCGGAAATGTCTTTATGCACCAGAATACATTCGGCGGTATTACACACCGCACAGCCGTCTACCTTGGCACTGTAAGCCACGTTCACCGCCATATCCGCATCGGCATCTTTATCAATATAAACATGGCAGACACCCTTGTAGTGCTTGATAACTGGAATGGTGGCCTGATCCACCACCGCGCGAATCAGTGCTTCACCACCGCGCGGAATCACCAAATCCACCAGCCCTTCCGCGGTAACCAGTACCCCCACCGCGGCGCGATCCGTGGTGGCGATAAGTTGCACCGCGTTGGGATCTATCTGCGCCGCCAGCAGGGATTCGCGAATGATCTTAGCTATAGCCTGATTGCTCCGGATAGATTCCTTGCCGCCGCGCAGGATGCAGGCATTTCCGCTTTTGAGACACAACGCGGCCGCATCACTGGTAACATTGGGTCGGCTTTCATAGATAATGGCAATAACTCCGATGGGCACGCGGCGTTTTTCAATGCGCAAGCCATTGGGGCGGTCATAAGCCGCAAGGGTTTGGCCGACGGGATCGGTTTGCCCGGCGATTTCCCGTATGCTCGTGGCCATGGCCTGCAATTTATTTTCGGTTATAGTGAGCCGGGAAATCATGGGCAAGGCCAGACCTTCCTGTTTGGCTTGGCGCAGGTCCGCGGCATTAGCTTCCAGAAGTTCGCTTTGATGGGCCATAAGGCCATCAGCAAGGCGCCTTAATGCGGCATTGCGGGTCAAGCCGTTCAAAACGGCCAGCTGCCGGGCCGCCTGTCGGGCTTGCCGGGCCATCTGAAGAATATCTCTGGAGATATCGGCTATATCTTCCCTGGCGGCGGGCGTCCCACCGTTTTGCATATGCGTAGTCGTTGAGTTTTGCATCACAACTCCATGGTGTCGTTAACCAGCGTTTATTTTAGCATATTGACAGTTTGGAAGTTAGTACAGGCAAGTATGACACCATCGGTTGGGTGCGGCCATATTTTTTGGCAAAATACCTCACAACCGTCACCAGTTTACATTTTGAGAAGTATCCCCGTGCACTGTAGCGCCTATAAATCAGCTTTGACGGCAGGCCAAGGGGACCTGGGCGCGAAGCCAGGAAGGTGTATTGATGAATACTATCACGACGAGCGACAAAGCCCACAGAACCTTG
>JAJYGE010000454.1 GCA_021785155.1 Planctomycetota bacterium | reverse complement strand
GCCTGCGTGTCGTGGCGGAGGGGATAGAGACTTCGGAGCAATTCGAATACCTGAAAAGCCGGGGCTGCCCGCTTTATCAGGGCTATTTATTCGGTCGCCCCGTGCCCGCTCAAGAATTGCTGGCAAGATTACCTGGCCCCCAGCACGCGGCGGCTTCTGCCGAAGCAATCCTTTCGTAACTGTTTACCGCTCCGCGGCAAATATTCACAATAACGGCACTGGCGCGCTCGGGTAATTGGTGTTATGCTTGATCTCACCATGGATGGTGAAACGCAAAAACATCGCAAACGACCGGTCGCAAATCAGACCGTCAGCATGGCGCAATACCGTCATCTGGCCAAGCGGTTTAATTATTTTCTCAAGCAACATGACAAACGCAAGGAGGAATTGAGTCATTATCGTGCACGGTGCTACGACTTGGAGGCAGAGCTTCGTGTAGAGGGTCCGCGACTGTATCAGGCCTATCAGAAGATCGACCGCCAGCAGCAGCGGCTCAATAAGCTTGAAGCGGAGAATATCGCCTTGCGCAAGGAATTGGCTGGGATTAAGGAGAAGCTGCATCAGCAGCCCAAGGTGTTACCCACGTTTGTGAAAGCCAATGTACCCAAAGACAAGCCGCGACTGCGGCCTGGCCGCGAGGTCGGCCATGCCGCCGCGCTTCGGCCCATGCCGGAAAAGATCGATGAGCACATTGATGTACCAGTTCCCCGGGATTCCACGGGTGCGGCGTGTTGCCCGCATTGCAGTGTCCAATTGGCAGAGGTGGAACAACATGACCGCATCGTGGAAGACATCATCCCGGCCAAGGTGGTGGCCCGCTGCTATCACACCATCAGCGGCTACTGCCCGGGATGCCGCAAGCGGGTGGAGAGCCGATCCCCGGAGCAGCCGCCGGCGGTGGATATTCCGCATGGACAAATAGGGATCAATGCCTTGGCTACGGCGGCATTGATGCGGGTGCAGTATCGCCTGCCGTACCGGTTGAGCACGCAACTGCTGGCAGACTTGCCGGGATTAACGGTCTCTCCCGGAGCCGTGACCAAACAGATACGTCGCATGAGCCATTGGCTGGAAGGGGAATATGACCGGCTGCAGGTGTTCCTTCGCTGCGCGCCGGCGGTACATATGGATGAGACCGTTTGGCGCGTCAATGGGATCAATCAGTGGCTTTGGACACTGCTGGATGACCAGCACACACTTTTCCATGTCGATAAGAGCCGGGGGCAGAAAGTGGTGGAGAAACTGCTGGGGGAAGTCTTTGGTGGCGTGCTGGTAAGCGACTTTTATTGTGGATATTCAAAACTCTCGGCCCGGAAACAGAAATGCCTGGTGCATTTATTAAGGGAATTAAAGGAAACCTCGATAAAAAGCCCGGCATTTGCCAAGGGATCATTCTATCGAAGGCTTAAGCGGCTGCTCAAGGAGATGCTGTTACTCAAGGCCAACAAGCCGGATATTAAGACAGTGGAATATCAGCGCCGGGGCAAGCAGATGGAAGCCCGGCTTAAGGAACTGGCCCAGCAGCGGTGGGAAGAACCCCATGCGGACCGCTTGGCGGCGCGGCTGCGGAAACACGAAAAGGAATTGACGGTATTTCTCTGGGAAGATGCGGTGGACGGGAGCAACAACGCGGCGGAACGGGCGTTACGGCCGGCGGTGGTGATGCGAAAGATCACCGGCGGAAGCCGCAGCGAACGGGGAGCCAGAGCTACGGCTGTGCTGATGTCGGTGCTACGCACGGCCCGTCAGCAGAACAGGCCACTGTTTGAAACGATCAAGACACTGCTCATGAATGCCTGGGCCGGAAAGAATCCCGGCCTGCTGACCGATGCTCTGGTCGATTCGTCCTGAGCTCGCCCGCCGGAGCCGCGGAGCGGTAAACAGTTACATCCTTTCCACCAAGGCTTTGGGAGTCACGGTACCGCGGAACAACGGTATGCTGACATGACAAGTTAAGCTACGGGAGCCTGTCACAAATATCATTTTCGGCGATACAGTTGGGGATCCACGGCCGCACACATGGCCGCAGCGTCAAGAGAATGATTTACAAACGCTTTGATTTGCCGCACCTGATGAAGCGTATTGTTGATGAGTTGCTCATGGGGAACATCCAACACCGTGAAATTACTTCGGCCTTTCAACCAGAGATCGACCGCGTCGAGTTCCCTTTGAAAAATCGCCATCAACCGCTGATTCTCCGCATCGGAGGCGGCAATTTTCCCGAGCATCGCCTGCTGTGACGCCACGACCTGCCGCAATTCCCGCCGCATAAATAAAACACGATATTCAAGATTCTCAGGCAGATCATACAGCAGGCGATAAATGACTTTTACAGCCCGGCCCGGCGCGTCGGCCAGCCAAGCCGCATTGAGGCGCGTTTGTTTCACCGCTTCCAGTTCAAAGTACCCACGGGGATTGCTGGTATCAGCCGTGCGCATATTATCTGTAAGCACAGGCATTCCACCGGCGTGGAGCATCTGCATCATCAGAGAGGTGCCGGATCGAGGCAATCCCGAGACAATAATTATGGCTTCTGTTTTTCGCACCAACCGCCCCGCCGCACACTGACTCTCTGATATATCATCGCCATCTTACAGACTGTCAATATAAGTTTGCAGTTCTTCCATCGGCACCGCTGAATTTACCGCCAGGTACAAAATCAGCAAGCTGAATGCCGCCACAACCAAAACGTCATAGGGAAATTTCAGATAATCCAGTCCACCGGTCATGCTTTTTGACCCGATAAAATCCAGCAACCACAAGCCACCAAGATATGGAAACGCCCACCAGGTGCTTTTCCATGGAAGCTCGGTAATATTTTCGCGTTTTATGAGCCGCCAAGCCAGAAACAGCACCAGTGCCGCGGCAATAACTTCCATCAGAAAAGTGAGCGTGGCAACTCCGGACCAGTACACAATGAGATTGGAAATAATGAAGGTAATTGGAGCCAGAACATTTGCCATCGGTACGCGAAAGGGTCTTGGCCGACTGGCCTCGGGCAGTGTGCGCCGCAGCGATAGCAGCACCACGGGTCCGATGCCATAAGACAACACCATCACATCTGAAATTTCATCTACCATTTTATGCCAACTCGGAAAAGGGAGCATGAACAAACATCCAACGGCAAAACTGACCATGCTGGCCGCCCAGGGCACACCAAATCGGTTCAAGCGCTGCAGCGAACTGTGAATGAAGCCATCCTCGCTCATAGCACCGATTACCCGCGACGAAGTCGTGGCATAGATGAAGCCGGTTCCACCCGGAGAAACGACCGCATCGGCATACAGCAACATCGCCAGCCATGCCAGGCCAATTCCGGATGCCAGTGCCGCCAGCGGCCCGGCCCCCACGGTAAAGCCTCTGGCATGGTCCAGCGCCCCCCATCCGTATTTGGCCAAATCCACCGGATTGATCGCCATGACAAATGCCAATTGTAAACCGATATAGATAATCATGCCGATGAGGACCGATCCGATAACGGCTATGGGAATATACCGTTGCGGGTGCGACGTTTCACCGGCCAGTTCCACTGCCTGCCTGAAACCCAGAAAGCTGAAAATCACCCCGGCTGTACCCAATGCCGTAAACACACCACGGATATTGGAGACCAGCTCATGCTTCTGGACATGCAGATTGGCCGTATGATGTGCTCCGATCAGCAGACCAATAATTGTCACAAGCGGGACAGCCAGCTTCCACCATCCGGCGGTTGTGCTGATCCGCATTACCCATTTGATTCCGAAGAGATTCAACACCGTAAAGACCGCCAGCATGCAAACCGCAAATCCAAAACCCGCGGGTGTCAGGGCATGATTGTTCGGATAAATCAACCATGGCCAGATATTGGCCATGTAACTCAGCGTGGCCAGCACCTCTACCGGTGCGACGGAAACATAACCTAAAAACAGTATCCAGCTCCAGATCCGCGACAAGAACATACCGTGGCTTAAATGCGGAAAGTGCACCACCGCCCCGCTGCGCGGAAACATGGTCGCCAATTCGGCATAGACCAAGGCCAGCAGAAGAATGGCAATGCCGCCGACCATCCATGAAAAAACGCTTAACGGGCCGGCTTGCTGCGCTGCTTCCATCGGGCCTTTTAGCCAGCCCGATCCAATGATTCCGCCGAGGCTGGCATACAGCAATCCAATAACGCCAGCCTCTCGTCTTAATCCGCTTTTCTTACCCGATGAATCTGCCATGCCTGCCATCAGCTCCTGCTCAATAACCCCGGCGAATCAATGTTCCGCTTATTCTCGCATGAACGCCGTTATAGATGCACCAGCATTCACACATTCAAGTTGCAGGTAGTGTACCAAGCATCAAGGGGATCGTCAGGATTTTTCACGCAGGAAAAGAAAAGCCGCCGACAAAATATGCCGACGGCTTAAAAGAACGCCTGTTGAACACCTAACGCGCAGTCAAGGCAGATGCTGCTTTCAGGACTCGCGCCGCTTGCGCCAGGCCAGAAGGCCGGTTGCCCCCGCGGCCATCAGCAGCAAGGAAGCCGGTTCGGGTACCGGATTGGCACTACCCGTAACCAGAGCCGCCCCACCGGTATCTCCAACCGCGATGGGAGTATTGGCTGAAGTTTCAAAGGCATAGCCAAGTATCTTGCTGTTAAAATCCACCAGATTGGTCGTTTGCTCGGTGGTGGTGTTGAACGAAAAAGCAGCCCAGCCGTAAAAATCTTTGCCGTTGGCGCTGGTTGCGCGTAAGCCGGTATAAAGCACTTCATGATTTCCAGCCTTCACCACATTGGTGCTGGTGTAACCACCGGTGGCAAACACAAAGTTATTGCCCGTACCGCCCACCTCTGTTCCTTTGGACAGAAAATCCAAGGTGGATGTGGCCCCACCAGTGGGCGATGCGACAACTGTTACCGCATCGGTTCCCGGAACCATTCCGGAGAAGGTCAAACTGGCATCGCCACTGATCCGGTTAAGAGAAGTCATCATTCCC
>JAJYGE010000151.1 GCA_021785155.1 Planctomycetota bacterium | reverse complement strand
GATCAGAAGTATGCCGTAAGCTGGGTCTGGCGGATGATCTTTTTACAATTCTCGTTTCCGCCGGTGGTTACGGTGTCGGCCCTGTCGAAGCACTATTGACTGAATTGCTTAAAATAAAGCGGCCGGTGCAACTCGTTGTGATTGCCGGACGCAGTGAAGAATTAAAACAGCATCTGGATCAGATTGCCGTCAGGCAAAATCGCAATTCATCCGCCCGGGTGGTTTCTGTTGGCTTTACCCCGCTGATGGATGAATATATGGCGGCGGCGGACATGCTGCTGGGCAAGCCCGGCGGCCTGACCACCAGCGAGGCCATGGCGAGAAATCTGCCGTTGTGTATTGTAAATCCCATTCCGGGGCAGGAGGAACGTAACTCCGCTCATCTTCTGGAATTGGGCGTTGCCATTCGCAGCAACAATCTGCCGACGCTGGCATGGAAAATTCAAAAACTTATTGACGATCCACAACGTCTGGCACGCATGAGGGAAAACACGCGGCTGCTGGCTCACCCGGAAGCGGCACAGACCATCGTCAACACGGTTCTGAGTCTGCCGTTGGATGCCGAATCGGACGATATGCCCAAGCGGCGGCCATTTTTTTCGGGCCGCTGGGCGAGATCCCGCATGTTACGCAAACGCCGGCTCAGTAAAGTCAGTATTGCCCAGCCTTCCTGATTGTGATTCATGTTGTATACCGATGAACTTGATTATGCGCTTCCGCCGGAATTAATTGCCCGTAACCCCGTGCATCCGCGGGATCACAGCCGCCTGTTGGTCTATCGCCGCAGTGTCGATTGCATTGAAGATTGTCTTTTTTCCGACCTGCCGCAACTGCTTGCCCCCGGCGATCTGCTGGTTGCCAATGATACGCGCGTGCTGCCGGCCAAACTCACGCTACGCAAGGAATCCGGCGGTATAATCACCGGGCTTTTTATTGCTGAACTATTACCAGGTAAATGGCGTGTCATGTTGCGCACCCGTGGCCGCGCAGCACCGGGCCTGCGCCTTGTCGTAACGGCGGAACGCTCAAATGCCTGCGTTTACTTAAAATTATTGGAACGTGAATCGGAAAAAGGGCAATGGCTTGTGGAGGTCAGTGACACGCGGCCGGCGTATGAGGTATTGGCTCGAATTGGCCAAGTGCCCTTGCCGCCATAAATCGAAAAAGCTCGAGATAAAAGCAGAAAAACCGCGGTAAGTGATACCGAGTGTACATTGCCGCAGGCAGGTCGACCGGGTGATTGGATGGGGGACCAATGTTGTGATGCGGAAAGCTATCAAACCATTTATGCCCGTTCAGCGGGTGCCCTGGCGGCTCCAACCGCCGGCCTGCATTTCACTCCCGAAGTGTTTGCGGCTCTGACTCAACGCCAGATACTCCGTGCGTTTGTCACGCTGCATGTCGGCCTGGGAACATTTCTTCCCGTCGAAGCGGCCACGTTGGATAAGCACCCCATGCACGCGGAATCATTCATGATTCCGCGTGCCACCGTGGAGAGTATTCGCCGGCACAAAGCCGCGCAAAGTCGAATTGTGCTGGTCGGTACCACCACCGTTCGTACCCTGGAAACCATGGCCCACGCCATTCTGGATACGTCCAAGCCCGCGGAAGATTTATCGGGTTCAACGAATTTACTGATTCAACCTGGTTACGTTTTTCAACTCACCGACGCGTTGATTACTAATTTTCACCTGCCGCGCAGTACATTGCTGGCATTGGTCGGGGCGTTAACAGGTCTTTCCAGGCTCAAAGATATTTATCAGCACGCCATAACTCGGCGTTATCGTTTCTACAGTTTCGGCGACGCCATGCTGATTTTACCCTGATGGATAACTACCATCGTCAGGGCAGAACCGTTGATCCTCTCAATATCCTGAACGTCGAATCAGGTTCGCTTGGAGCGATATTCCGCGTAGACCACATAAGGCTCAATCGATGCTGATAAAATCTGCGCAGGCTTATCAACGGCCCGCAGGCATAAGGCAATCACATTCTTACCGCCGGGCCTGGTGTCCAGCCAGCATTCCGGAAGATAATATTCTCTTTGTCCGCCGCCTTGCCAGAAGCGGCCATATTCATGGCCATTGAGATAAATAAAGCCCGTTCCAGTGGCTTGGATTTTAAGGCACCAGGTCAGCCATATGTCCGCATCTACATGCGGTAATGTAAATTCCAGACGATGCCAGGAAAGTAATTCCGCTTGGGCATCATTGGACGCCTGCCCTGTCAATGAATGCCGCTTCCATGCCGAATCATCAAAGTCAGGCTTTTGCCAGCCTGATTCAAGCCCGGTTGGCTGTGGCGCAAATTCCATTGCTCCAACCATTGTCGACAATGCCGATGACGCCGTGGCGGAAATCAGCTTTACGCCACCAAGACCGCCGGCGCCATCTACATTCTGCACCAGTACGGCGATGGTGTTTTTTCCGACATGCAGCAATTTATTGGCATTGAAGGTCCAGTCGCGGTCCCAACTATTGGTGGTGCCCAGGAGCCTGCCATTGACAAAAATCCAGCCGTTATCATCAATGCGGCTGAAGTGCAAAGCGGTTTTGTGCGCTGCGATGTCCTGCGGGGTCATGTGCAGCGTGGTGCGGAATACGGCACTGGAATGGGGGCGGTGAATCTGCACGGCGCTTAGAGCCTCGGGCGGTGCTGTTTTCTGCCAGCTGGCAGTCGCTGTATCGGTGGCAATGTAGGCCGCATGTTTGGGATCTTTCGGCTGCTCAATAAGTTTCATGCGCCATGGGTTAATGAGTTTGCCGGCAATCGAGCTAGGCACCATGGCAATATCATCAATGCCGTAAAGTGATTCCATCCCCATTCCGCCGTTGGGGTGGCCGCGGTTTTCATATACCAATGTCGCGGTGTGTTCGCCGGATTCGGGCGGCTGTTGCGGAATGTACATGGCCGCGGCACCGGATCCCGCTTTGGGATATAGCAGTTGCCCATCGAGAATCGCTGTGGCACTGTCGGAATTGTTGAGTGTGGCCGCTAATGCGACCGTTGAAATCTGCGGCGGCAGGGCGTTGAGATTCATTCGCGCGCGGTAATAACTGAATCCACTGATATACACACCGAGCTCCGCCAGCGACTGCCGGGGCTTGATGGACCGCCAATGGCGTGGTTCCGGATCGGCGGCGGATTTTACTGAATGTATGGTTACACCCGATGGCAGATTGGCAGGACGTTTTTGCGCCTCCTGCGGTTCCGGCAGCCATTTTCCATCAGCGGCGGAAGTTGCTCCGGTTGGCAGATACAAAATCTTGGAACCAAATGGTTCTAATTCATATTGGAAATCAACCGTCCCCACGCCGGCAACCGCCGCGTGCGCTGTGCCGCTGCGTGAATGGCCATGTTGATCCGTGCGGATAAACAGATAAATGCCGCCGTCCGGTGCCTTGCGGGCCGCCAGATGAACATCGGAAAATCCTGTTTTCCTCTTAAGGTCAATGGCATTGGACCGAGCCAATGCCGCGCCATGTTCTTTCAGCATGGCCGCTAGAGCTTTAACGCGGAGATATTTGGCTCCCACGCCGCCATTTTCTCGAATTGGAGCGCTGTAATCATACGAGGTTGCAATGCCAGCCGCCGGTCGCCCACCGAAATTAGTTCCGCCGAAGAGCATGTAATAATTGATCATTGTCACGCCGTTTTGAATGCAGAAGAGCGTGAGATTATTAATCTGCGGCGGAATTAAGTCCGCGCGATAATGATCTTCATGTGTGCGAAGGGGTGGAACATTGGAGACTCCTGAAAACCACCCGCCCTGCAGTTCGGCGGTCATCAACGGCGCGTCGCTTTGCCCTTCACGTATAGACTTAATGGATCCCAGCACACCGTCAACGCCCCAGCCCGGATAAAAATCCATCGTATCAAAAACCCGTCGCAGGAGCGGATTTTTTGCTCCCATCACGCAACTTCCCCAGTTGATAAACAACGGTACTTCAATGCCGTTTTTCAACGCTCCGGTAACCAGTGATTCAACGTATGTCTGTTTGACCGACTTGGGAAAGGACGGAAAGTCGTATTCGTTTTCCACCTGAAAAATCAAGACGCCAGCTTCGCCCGGCGCTTTGCGGGTAATCTGATGTTTGGCGATGACCGGGCAAGTCGCGTTGTACCAGTGCCGGCTCCAGTCCATAAAAATCGGATCGTCACTTCGCAGCCATTCCCCTTTATATCCCTTTGGCTTTTTGGTCATCAGCCATTGTGGAAAGCCCCCGGTATCCCATTCGGAACAGATATATGGGCCGGGTCGAATGCTGACATAAAGGCCAAATTCCTGCGTTGCCATGGTCAACCAATCATCCAGATCGGTCATATCTATTTTAGAGTAATCATCCAGACCTGATGGCATTTCCATTTCGTGCATATTCCATGCGACGTATGTCTGCACGGTGTTAAATCCAGCTTCCTTAATTTTCGCAAAGCGCTGCCGCCATAAGGGCTTGGGGCAGCGGTAATAATGAAAACAGCCGCTGTACATAAAAAATGGTTTATCATCCAGTATCAGAGAATTTCCGTCATAGCGGATGCGGTGAGGGTGAAAAAATGGCCGTGGCGGAAGGCCGGCCGTGGAGGCACAAGCCACATGCTGACCACCATCCAAAGCGGCTGCGACCGAAACAACGCCCGCCAATTTTACAAAATCCCGGCGATTGAGAGGAGATGATCCATTTTCCATATCGCGTTTCCTTTTTTGAAATATGATCCACGCCCATGCTGCGTATGTCTTTCCAGCGTGAATATGGTACGTTACCGGCTTACCGATTGTTTGACAACCTTGTTGCTTCTCCTCGCGAGTTGTTCGTTGATCGCTGGTGGATCGGCGATAATGCCACCGGCTTCGGTGTGCGTCTGGTGGTAGAGTATTTACAAAGCCTTGGTGCGTAAATCGTTGTGCATGACCGATTTCGGGCATAGCGGTAAAGGGGGGCCTGTGACAGTTTCTGCAGCGCAACGGCGATTG
>JAJYGE010000244.1 GCA_021785155.1 Planctomycetota bacterium | reverse complement strand
TTACTTTTTGCTCCGTGATTTTTTCTTGCTTCCAAGTCACGAAGCTCTTGCCCTTTCTCTCACACCCATCTCTATCTCCGGCGGTTTTCACCGCACACGAGATATATATTGCAACTGTCGTGCCAGTGCCCGATGTTCAGAAATTTTGTTTTAGATATGGTCACAACATCAGCGAGCCGACATGAGGAAGTTTGCCAATATCGGTGAAACCATTGGTATTTTTTCTGTTATTGGACATAAATTGATTTTTTGGATGGCATCGTCCGTCAAATAAGCCGCAGGCACTGACGTATGTGACGGAATTTTTCTGCCTAAATTTGACGCAGCAACTTCTGGAACTGCTTTACGCCTGCGCAGGATCAGATTACCATGTGGCTGAGGATTATTTTTGAATAATACCACGACCAACCCCGGCCCATTTGACCCGCTGCGAAAAATTGAACGCTTCGGTCTGATCGCTTTGCTGATCGGCGTGTTTGCCTTCGGGTGCGTGACTGAAGTGCGGTCCGCATTCCTCAAACGTCGCATGACCGACGTGGATACATACTTTCGGGCGGCGTGGGCTGTGCGCGTTCATAAGGATCCCTATAACGTTACCGATACCAATGGCTGGCATTACAATTATCCGCCTTTGCTGGCAACCCTTCTATATCCCCTGGCGGACGCCCCGGCCAAGTTCAGTCGCGCGGGTTTGCTGCCCTATCCGGTTTCCGTTGCCATCTGGTTTCTCATCAGCATCGGCTGTATCGGCTGGGGGAGTCATGTGCTGGCGGGGGCATTGGAAAAAACATCCACGGACCCGGCGGTGCGCAACATGCCGCAATTTTGTCGGCGCTGGTGGGCGTTGCGCATCATTCCAATTCTGGTATGCCTTCCGGCCATTGGCCGCGCGGTTGTACGGGGACAGGTCAATAGCGTGTTGCTTATGTTGTTTTGCCTGGCGGGAGCCGCGTTGGCCACGCGAAGGCGATTCTGGGCCGGATTTGCCAATGGGCTGGCGGCCGCGCTGAAAGTTTTTCCCGGTTTTTTAATCCTGTATGGATTGTCTCGGCTGCGATGGAAATATCTGGTGGGTATGGCGGTGGCTCTGGTGGTGGGATTGGTCGTCGTGCCCGGAATCATCATGGGCCCGCGGCACATGATTGCGGGCTATCAGCGATTTTCACAGGTGGTACTGGAACCGGCGCTGGGGCTGAATCATAATCGATCGCGTGATAAGGAATTGCTGGATATCAATAAGACCGATTCAACTTCGTTTGAAGCCATGATTGATCACACGGTCTATTTGGGACAACACGCCCCGGCTCCGGCAACATGGATGAAACTTGCCCATTGGGGTATATCCGGCTTGCTGGTGGCGATAACATTACTGGTAGAATGGTTGCGACGAAAGGACGATCCGATCTACCGCAATTTATTTTTGGGTGTGCTGATCACCATCATGATGCCCATTATTCCCATTTGCCATCCCCACTATTTCTGCATGGTGCTGCCGCTGGTCACGGTTCTTCTGGCAGCGCGCTGGGAAAGCGACCGCACCCTGCCGCTGGGAGGCCCATTGGGCTGGGTACTGATTTTCTTTGCCGCCTCGCATATTCTTACCGTTCTGCCTCCGCCATTTTATATTCTTCGTGGCTTGGGCCTGGTAACGTATTCCGCTCTGGCCCTGTGGGCGACGGGACTCGTGACGATGTGGTGTTGGAAGACGCCGCAGCAATCAGCCGTTCCGGCCTGATGCGGCACCGGTCCACTGGTAATAATGACCGTGCGCGGGACGCTGTATCATCTGTCCCGTGATAACCAAATAATCAGGTGTGCCCGTTTTTGTCGGGATTCGTAAAACGCAAAGCCATCCGTTACCGTCCACAGCGAGCCGGGATGGTGGCTGGCTTGCTGGTGAAAAAAGCGGTCCACGAAAGTGTCACGCACCCGGCGCGTGTGTGTGCCAGGCGTGGTGTTTTTCATACATGCGGGCGAGACGTAACATGCGCTGTTCACTGAATGTCGGCCCCAGTATTTGCAGTCCGATGGGCAATCCGGTTTTGGAAAATCCGCAGGGAATATTCATTCCCGGAATACCCGCGATATTGCACGTTACGGTAAACACATCGCAGAGATACATCTGCAGGGGATCTCCGCTTTTAGCGCCAAGTTCAAACGCCACGGTAGGGGAGGTGGGGCAGGCAATAAAATCGCACTTTTCAAAGGCCTGATCGAAATCCCGTTTGATCAATTGTCGGACACGTAATGCCCGCAAATAGTATGCGTCATAATAGCCGGATGATAATGCGTAGGTGCCCAGCATAATGCGGCGCTGCACTTCCGGGCCGAATCCTTCCGCCCGGCTGGCGGCATAAAGGTCAAATAAATTTTCTGGCCGGGCCGTGCGATGGCCGTAATGCACTCCGTCGTAGCGGGAAAGATTGCTTGAGGCCTCCGCCGGAGCGATCACGTAATAGGCGGCAATGCCATATTTCGTGTGGGGCAAGTTCACGGGAACCACAGCGGCACCCTGGCTGCGATAAAAATCCACCGCTTTGGCAATGGCGGCATGAACCTCCGGTTCAATTCCTTCCCCGGCGAATTCCGCGGGCAGACCGATGCGCACGCCTTGCAGCGGCTGGTTCAAGTCGGAAAGATAATCGGGCACCGGGGCCGGCCAACTCGTGCTGTCCAGCGGATCATGGCCGGCAATTACTTGCAGCAATAAGGCGGCGTCTTCCACCGTGCGGGTCATGGGGCCGATTTGATCCAATGAACTGGCAAATGCGACCAGCCCCTGGCGAGACACCAATCCATACGTCGGCTTGAGGCCGACAATTCCGCACAGGGATGCGGGCTGCCGAATGGACCCGCCGGTATCAGATCCCAGCGATGCCGCGCACATTCGCGCTGCCGTGGCTGCTGCGGATCCCCCGGATGATCCACCCGGAACGCATTGCGTATTCCACGGATTTCGCGTTGGGCCGAAAGCTGAATTCTCGGTGGAACTGCCCATGGCAAATTCATCAAGGTTGGTCTTGCCCAGAATAACCGCTCCGGCCGCCTCCAGTTTTTTTACCACGGTCGCGTCATACGGGCTGTGAAAGTTTTCCAGCATTTTAGACGAGCAGGTCGTGGCACCGAACGTGGTGCAAAGGTTGTCTTTTATGGCGATTGGCACGCCAGCCAAAAGCCCCATGGGCTTCCCCGCGGCTTTGGCCTTATCAACATCTTCGGCGCGCTGCATCGCCCGATCTGAAAACACCGTGTTGTACGCATGGATGTGTGGATCGGTCCGGGTAATAGCCGCCAAACAGGCCTGTGTTGCCGCCTGCGCCGTAAGTTCACCGCCGGCTATTTTATTGCGAACTTCCCACGCGCTTAAGGCATTGATCATATAGAGTGCATCCATGTATAACATTTGTTCTGAGAATTTCCGATTATATTCCCTGGTGACGTTATCCGTTCACACGATTCTTTCCGGCTGCCGCCCGGCGGTAACATCTATTTACTCTCCGCCGGTGTCGGGTGTCCAATGGATGGAACTTAAAATTTTCAGTGCCATCCGGCGGATCTGATCATCAGGGGCAATCGCCAGCGCGTCGAGTTTATCCCCACCCCCCAGATGCGACACTATCAATTCAGCAAACGGATTGCCGGAATTGGTATAGCCGGTCCATTCATGTGCCGCCAGTCCATTGAGGATAAAAGTCCGTTTTCCGGTGACATTAAAGTGCAGGCTGTCACGGCAGTTCCGCGCAACCTTGGCCGCCACCGTCAGCGTGCAGAATGGCGTTTGATTGGCCGTTGGCCGACCATTATAAAGCAGGTATTGCCGGTATGTTTCCGTTGATTTTTTGAAGCTTGTGACGGTATAGGGAACCGTGAAACTGTAGGTGCCGGTGACGGCTGCAGGTTCAAGCTGTCCGGGCATGACCGAACCGGATGAAATACCGGATTCTTGCGGTTGTGCCGCAATCTCACGCACCGTAATAACGTGATCCGTTAAATTCGCCCGGTAGCTCGCTTGGGGATATGCAAGGGGATTGTACCCTTCGCATCCCGCCAGAAATATCAACCCCAGTGCCGCCGCGAATGTTACCGTCTTAAAACACCAACGCATTTTTAGTACCCCAATAAAACATTGATTCATCTTACGACGCGCCCAGTCGGTTACAAACGCCTAACCACCACCCATAGCGCTGTCCAACACTTTTGGAACGGTGAAAAACGATCCGGCTTTGCCCGGTGCATTTGCCAATACCTGCTCCACCGTCAGAGACGGTTGAATCTCATCTTCCCGCAAAACCGAGTGCAGCGGCAGGGGATGCGCCATGGGTTCCAGGCCGTCAACATTAGCTTCCTGCAACAGGGCGACATAATCCAGGATGGAGGAAATTTGTCGGCTTAGCCGTGGCACATCGCTGTCCGCCAGCTTGAGCCGTGCCAGTTGGGCGACATGACGAACCTGGGTTTCATTAAGCGTGTCAGCCATTATTACAGCATCCTAAACAAATACGAGGCCGTCTACCGGCCTCGCATTATACGGATAATATTAACTTTATGGGGCTTTTCAACCCCCGTCGCATGGCTTGGGCATTGTCAGCAGGCGGGCATCAGCATGAAAAGGCCTCAGGCGGCTGCGGCCTGGGCCGGTTTGCGATACACAAACCGCCGGGCCACGCGCTTGGCAACCAGACCGCTTTTGAGTGCCTTGGCCGATGCCCAGACACGCACCGGCTTGCCATCCACGACAACACGTACTTTTTGCAGATTAGGCTTGAATTTACGAGAGGACCGGCCCGTAATTTTGATGCCCACGCCGCCCAGATATTTAGCCTTGCCGCGATAGGTGCATTGCCGTCCAATGCGGGTTTTGCGACCGGTGTAATGACAAACATGAGGCATAGTAAAACTCCAATTCAAGTTTATTCCAAGTTCATAAGTATATAAAATTCTGGCGTAAACCACAAGTTCCCAGCGCCGGAATGTCAAGCCAAAGT
>JAJYGE010000558.1 GCA_021785155.1 Planctomycetota bacterium | reverse complement strand
AGGTTGTCACGGTAGCGGTACGCCGTGAACGGCTGGTGGATAAAAATTCCGGGCGGAACATTTTGGATTTTATTGATCCGCGCAAATATATTCTTCTGCCCAACACCGCCGGCTGCTTTAACGCCCAGGAAGTGGTGCGTGTGGCGCAATTGGGCCGTGAGATGCTCAAGGATTCAGGGTATCGTGGCGCGGATTGGGTGAAGCTGGAATGTCTGGGCGATACCAAAACGCTTTTACCCGAGCCTGTCGGAACGCTTGAAGCACTGAAAAGTCTCGTCCAGGATGGCTTCCACGTACTGGTCTATTGTTCGGATGATGTCATGCTCTGCAAACGCATCAAAGAAGCCGGTGCGGCTGCGGTCATGCCGGCGGGTTCGCCGATCGGATCCGGCCAGGGCGTCCTGAATCCCAACGCTATGCGTATTATTCTCGAAGAACTCAAGGATGGTGATCCCGCGTATCCGGTGATTGTGGATGCCGGGGTCGGTACCGCCAGTGATGTGACGGCGGCTATGGAATTAGGCGTGGATGGCATACTGCTGAATACCGCCATCGCCGCAGCGCGGGAGCCGGTCAAAATGGCCCGCGCCATGATGTTGGCCACCGAGTCCGGGCGCCTGGCGTATGCGGCGGGACGAATTCCGCGCAAGCTTTATGCTACCGCCAGCAGTCCCTGGGAAGGCCGGATCAACGGTTGAACCATCATGCGCCTGCGCCCGATAAATGCTGTGGTGCCAATAAGAGCCGCGCCTTGCGTTAATAGGGGAGGGAATTGAGATCGTGTTAAAAAGCGTCACTGAAATTCTGACCCTGCATGATACGTCTCGAAGCGCGTGTTGGCGGCGATAAATGTCAGACGGACATTATCGCACGGGCCGTTGCGCTGCTTGGCTATAATGAGTTGGGCCTCGTTAATCTTATCCGGATTGGTCTGCGCCCATTCCTGATCGCCCCGGTGCATGACCGCTTCGCGGTGCAGAAGCATGACCACATCGGCATCCTGTTCGATGCTGCCCGACTCGCGCAGATCGCTGGTGCGGGGCAGGCGGTTCTCACTTTCCGAGGCGCGGTTTAACTGCGAGAGGCACATGACCGGGCAATTTAATTCGCGGGCCAGCGCCTTGATGCCCCGGCTGATCGAACTGATCTGCTGCTGGCGATTTTCCTCGCGTGGCGCTTCCATTAATTGCAGATAGTCAATGACCACCAGCTCAATACGCTGCTGGCTTAACAATCTTCGGGCCTTGGTGCGCAAGTTCAGAATGGACAATGCGGGCGTATCATCAATATAGATATTGCCCTCGGATAATTCCCCCACCGCCATGCTTAAGCGGTTGCGATCTTCCCGTGCCAACATATTGCGACGGAGATTTTGCGAGTCCACGCCGCTGCGGGAACAGAGCATACGCTGGGCGAGTTGCTGCTTGGACATTTCCAGCGAAAACACCGCCACCGGCTTTTTCAGATCGACCCCGACATGTTCCACAATATTCATGGCTAAAGCGGTTTTTCCCACGCTCGGACGTGCCGCAAGAACAATCATTTCCCCGCGTTGCAGGCCGCTGGTAAGATTGTCCAATTCCACATAACCTGTCGGCACACCGGTAATGGTGTTGCCGGTGTTGCGATCCAACATTTCAAATGTTTCGTGCAACACCTCGGTAAGTGACACCGGCTGGCCGGTAACTTTTAATTGCGCAACTTCAAAAATGGCGCGTTCACTGCGGTCTAGAATCACCGCCGCCTCTTCGGAATTGTCATAGCAGGATTCCAGGGTTTGCGAACATGCGCTGATGAGTCGTCGCAGCAGCGCTTTGTCGCGGACAATCTGGGCGTAGGAAATCGCGTTGGCGGCGCTGGGTACACAATTGACCAATTGCTCAAGATAATCAAATCCGCCGGCCGCTTCGTAGAGGCCCTTTTGTTTGAGCTTATGTGTCAGTGTGACGCCATCCACTGCGGTACTGGCTTGAAATAAATCAAGAATACCTTCAAAGAGTATCTGATTCTGTCGACTGAAAAAAGCATTCCCGGATTCGATGATCGCGCAGAGATCACCGATGCTTGACGGATCTAACAGCATGGATCCCAACAATGCCATTTCTGCTGCGGAATCATGCGGTGGCGTGCGTTCGGTGATGCCTTGCGGCACCGGTGCCAGCGGCATATCACGCGGACGGGGACGGGCGGTTGTTGTGGCTTCATCCATAGTTTCTGTTCCGCTTCTCTCCAACAATGTCCAAGCAGGCTGTCGTGACAATCGCGCCTTTCAGAATAACTTTACCGTGATTGCCCCGGCAATGCACGACGGTGAACTAAAAATCTGCCGACAGGTTGTCCACAACCGTCGTAAATGGCGTTTCGCTGGAGGTTTCGGATATTTATCCACCAGCATTCTCGCGGCTTGCCATTCGGGTGATAACGGCCAAGCTGACTGCAGGTTGCCGCAGTGTGGCAATACATCCGAACCAGCGTACCGGGACACCCCATCCCCTTTTAGCCGCGTGTGCTTGCACCGCGCGTTTTACGCGGCAGTCGTCGGTGTTGAGAAAGTGGTAAGTAATCGCATTTTTCCGAAGGTGGGAAGAGCACCCCTAACGCCCAAAGATGCCGCAACCCGGCCTGCTGGTATCCCATGCCGATGCACGCAAGGTGCCTGCGGTACACTGGGCCGCAGAAGCAACTCGTCCCATAGGATGGCGGGCGGAGTATAACTCTCCAGACACGGGAAACGTCTGCAATGGGACTCTAAACCATGTTATTGGACCTGATGCCGATGCTCGGAAAGGGTAATCATGGTGTACCGACGGGTGAAAATTCTGGTGATAAGGGCTTGCAGGATTGACCTTGGACAAATTGACCGATATAACGCATGGACTTCCGTCACGGTCTGGAAGCGCTGAAGGGCCAAAATTGACTGCCTGTGCGCCATACTCAAGCGCACGCGTCCGGGGATGATGACGGAAATATAAAGCGGTTAAAAAGGGTGTGCATTGATGATTTACCACCTCCGGAGAAGAGTAATAATCCTGATGCTGGCAGCTTGTTCGCCCGCCAGCCTGCCTGCCATGGTTCACGCACAAGGAAGGGGATCGGCGCAGCATCTGTTGGCGGCCCAACTCGTCGATGATGCTCGCACGGCCAGCCGTGATCTCAATTTGCCCGCAAATATAGCGGCGAGACAGGCTCTGACCTTACTGGCGGCGGCACGGCAAATTGATGGGCAATCCGCGACCGTCTTGCGATTGTTGGCCGAAGCCGCACAAACCAATGGTGATGATGCGCTGCGGGCCAAGGTGCTTCAAGAATTGGTAAATCTGAAACCCGATGATCTTACGGCTCAGGTTCAGCTTTTCGATGCGATTGCAGCAGTACGGCAAACCGTGCTTGGCCGCATATCCGTATATCGCACGGTTTTGATACATAAAACCTTTAATGATCAGGTTCGCAGTGCCATGGCGCAGCGCATCGGTGGGTTACTTGAGGCCCAGGGGCGCAAAGCCGCCGCTGCAGATATGTACATTCGGGCCGTTCGACTCAATGCCGCCAATTTAGCCGCCTGGCAGTCCCTGGCCCGAACACTGGCTGCGGAAAATGCACCGGTGACGCAGCGGCTTTATGCGTTGTTACATGCGCTGCGGGCGGACCCCTATCAACCTGATGCACTTTCCGCAGTTTCGGAAATTCTGGCCGATGCCCATGACTACCGGCAGGCCGCGGCATGGGCGAATGCGGCCATCCGTCAATATCAGCAGCGTCGCATAAGCATTTCGCCCGAGCTGGCGGCGAATCTTGCGGATTATTGGGCGATTTCCGGACAAAATGATGAATATCAGGCCTACATGGGAGAATTGCTGGGATTAAAGCACCCCTCCACGCCGGTGTTAATGATGGCGCTGACGTATCGCACGCACGGAAAGTTTGTCTCCGGACCGACAGCCAGAGCTTTGCTGGCACGTATCCATAATCGTCTGGCTGCCGCGATGAAAACCGATCCGAAGAATCCCTCGCTCCAGGCCGACGTATTGTGGCTGGACCTTTTTTATAGTCCAACGCTTCCGAAAGATATCGCCCATCAGGTGGCGGAGCTGAAAAAAAGACTGCCCGCCGATGCGCCGGAATATGACCGCCTGCGCGGCTGGCAATTATTGCGGCAAGGCTTTAGCGCCGCCGCATTAACGCATCTGAATATGGCGGGCGATGATCCCTATGCGCAGTTGGGCATCGAGCGCATCTTGGCTGACGCGCATCAGACCGCAAAGGCTGCAAAAATTCTCCAGCGGCTCTGGGATGCACCGTTGCCGCCGTTGCCGGCGCTGGATGTAACCCAGGCCGCAGCCGCTCTCGGCGTTACACTTGCGAAGCCTGCTTCCAGTCAGGACATCAGCGCGACCGTTGCCGGTTATCCCAAGCTGATGCTGGACGCGGCGGACCACCCCGGCAAGATTATCCTGGTAACCACTGACTGGTCCAATCGCTTTATAACGACCGGCGATCCGATGTATATCCGCGTACACTATTACAATACCTCTCCGTATACCCTTGCCGTCGGTCAAAATGCGGCTATTTCCACGAATATCGCGCTGGCCGGAAGTATTCAGGGGGTCAATAATTCCGCGCTGGGTGTATATGCCGTGGATAGCAACCCGACGGTACTGCGGTTGGAACCGCAGGGCGGCATTACGGTGCGCTACCGTGTGGATCAGGGGGCACTGCGGAAACTGATTCTGCGCCATCCGATTTCAATCCTCGGTGGGCAAATCGAAGTCATTACCAATCCTCTGGCCATACAGGGTTTAATCGTTCCCGGCCTGGGTGGCCAGGAAATGAATGCGGGTTATTTTAATGTTGATGGCTTTTGTGCCGGCGATCCACAGGCGCTGGCCAATTTAGCCCATGGTCTGACAACCGTTCCCGCGCGGCAGCAGATGCTGACCGCTGGCGTGCTGGCCCGCAGTCTGCCCCAACTATCCGGGATTGAAAGTTCCGCCCACCCCGGTGCCTCGGCCGCCGATCAGGCTAAATCTGTGGCAGCTCTAAGAAAAAAAATCACTACCGCCCTGTTAAATGTTATGGATACGCCTGATGATTATTATGCACAGGCTTGGTTGACGCGCTGGGCACCGCTGACGGGTGCTCCAAAGAATCTGTCCAGAGCCTTGGATGCCGCCTGTGATTCTGCTCATACCGTGGTGCGCATGGAAGCCTATTGGCGAGTTCTGGCAGTGGCTGAAAAATCCAACCAGGCCGAGGCGCTGGCGGCGGCGGCAAAGCGGCTGTCAGCTTTAGCCCATGCGGATAGAGATAAACTCGCTTCCGCCTGGGCAGCGGAACTCGCCGCGCAAGCCGCATTGGGACCCGTAAAAAAGCCGACCACCGCTCCCGCCAAGGGATAGCCGCCGGACAGCAGGGACACGCAGAAAATTGAATTGTGGTCTGTAGAATCGGATTGTTCATAAAGGGCCGGTGCATGATTAACGTTGTGTTTTTTCACTGCCAAACTAGTGCCCTCCGCCAACCCGTAATTACGGATGGAACAGGGCACCAGCTAAACGGGCGTGGGTTTTCATCCCGATTGTGATCGAGACTCTGTGAATGCGACGGAGTTATCCTTGCACTGGCCCCAAGCATCGCTGATCGCCGACATGTTCCAATGGGAGTAAAATGCATTGAAGATCTTGGAATGTGGGGCATTTGGTTCAGGAGTTGCACCATGAGGGTCTTGGTTGTGGGAAGTACAGGACAACTGGGAGCAGATCTGGTGGAGGCACTGCCGCAGGCTGGCTACACGGTTCTTCCCGTCCGTGGGCGAGACCAGTTGGATATATGCAATACTCCGGCATTTGCAGGTTTTCTGGATCAACACCGACCCGATGCGGTTATTAACACCGCCGCTTTTCATAACGTGGATTTATGCGAAAGCGAAGCGGAGACGGCGTACCGTGTCAATACCGTTGCGGTCCGCGGATTGGCCGTAGAATGTCAAAAGCGCAATGTACTCTTGTTTCAAATCGGTACCGATTATGTCATGGAGGGTCAGCCGGAATGTAAAGCACTTCCAGAAACTGCGGCGGTCCATCCGAAAAGCATTTATGCCCTCACGCGATTCGGTGGCGATTGCATGACCCTTACCCATGCCCCGACGATGGGATATGTCGTGCGAACCTGTGGATTATTTGGCATGGCTGGATGTAAACTCAAAGGTGGGCTGAATTTTGTCGACACTATGATTGCCGCCGCCCGGGCGGCCAGGCCGATGCGCGTGGTCGCGGATCAAATTGTGGCACCAACGCCCACAGATGATTTGGCCCGACAGCTAATTCTTATGTTGCAACGTCGGCCCGATCCCGGCTTGTATCATGCGGTTTCTCACGGGCAATGCTCCTGGCATGAATTTGCGTCGGCCACTTTGACTTTGGCCGGCATTGACCATCCCATTGAGCCAGTGAGCAGTAATGAATTTGCCGCTCCGGCGCGGCGACCAGACTATTCCGTTCTGGATAACGCCCGGTTGCGCCATCTGGGCATGGACATCATGACCGGTTGGCGCAGCGGGTTACAACGCTACATTGAAAAGAAATACCCCGATGCTTCACTTCAGCGGTCAACGCGTAAGGGGAATCGCGGAGAATAGGTAAGAACTCAAAACGGCTCCGCCGACATCCACTGGTATCTCAAGCTGCGGTTAATCCTGCCTGAATGGCCGTCGCGGGCCGCTCAGATAGCGTAGAATCAACGAAAGTCATTGTGTTGCGGTGCCTTACCGGATGGTTTGTTTTCCGACGCTACCGTGGCGAACGCTCACCATTCCTTATGAATCCAGGAGCGGGGATAATAAATACTAAGGATGGATTCCGCCCGCCAGCCGCGTTGGGCCAGGCTTTGTGCACCCCATTGGGATAGACCGATGCCATGGCCAAATCCATGGCCATCAACCAGTTCGATATTATTACCGTCGTTTTGTATTTTAAAAAAGCTGCTTGGTGGGGCGGGAATGTTTCGCATGGGGTCCAAAGCCAGCGCGAGACGGAATTCCTCGGCCCTCATTTTTCCGATATGACCGGCGGCATCCGTGAGGGTAATAATCATGGGGCGGCGGGTGACGGGATTTCGCTGTGTAATGCGCACAGACACGATGGGGCCCAGTTCCGCCAGATAAGGCAGCTTGTTTTGCTCTCCCCACCAGGTTACCGCCTGTGTTACCTGTGCTAGACTTAAGGTCATGGTGGGCCAGGTAAATTTAGGGCAATTGGCGTCTAGAGGGCCAAATACACGGTTTACCAGTGGAGGCACGGAAGGATCTCCCCATGCGTCCGCGGCACTTTGCGATGCACCGCCATTGCACGCGGAATAAAATGCGCAAAACAAGCCGGTGTTCTGCGGGGTGCGCGTTTCCATCACGTCGCCGGTGGTGGCCCGCACCGCATTCCACGCCCGGGGCGTTTCAGCGTTTTTTCCGCCGTATACTTGCGAATTCTGGCCGCCTGTGACATCCCAGGCATGGGTGCGTCCAAATGTTTCAATTTGATACAGGGCGTATGTGCGCGCGGCGATGGCCTGTGCGCGGTACGTGGCCGGCAGCCAATCGCCGTATAATTCCCGTGATAACACACCTGCCAGATAACTTTCAATCGGCAGGCTGTTAATGGCCGCATATCGGCCATCCGGCAAATGGGCAATGGTTACAGTGCCGCGATAAAGATTCGGATTAATGTATGGTGGCGTGGAGGATTCCTGCGTAATGCGTACGCGAATCCATGGTTCGCGCATCCGGGATGGCAAAGGAATGATGCCGGGATACACGGGGCCGAGAATTTCCGGTTTAGGCAAAATCGCCGGTACTGCCGGATAGCCCGGTGCACTGCTGGTGGAGGCCACCAATGGGGGAGCTTCTGAAATTGAACCTATGCCCGGCGGCGCGGGAATATTACCAACCGATACATTGGAGTTGGCACTCTGGCATCCTGATGTCACGAATGCCGCCGCGGCCAACGTGACGGACAGAATCGCTGTCACAAACGGACGTAGTGGCATGACGCGGATCCTCCATGATCTCATGTTTTTTTATTCGTGTTATTTACTCAACGCGCCGCAATGTCAGGTTGAATTCTGTGAGCTTCTGCTTTATTTCGTCCAAACTGGTCTGGCCGAAGTTTGGAACCCCCAAAAGTTCCGCTTCGGTTCTACTGGCCAGATCACCGACCGTTTTTATCTTCAACTTTTCCAGAGCCTTGGTGGATCGAACGGAAAAATCCAGTTCCGTCACCAGTTTATTGAGCACCTCTTCGGGGACTTTTGCGGCTACCTGCTTCATAAGCTCTTGCCGCTGCAGTTCGCGGGCTTCATCCACAGCCTGTCCGAGGCGCAAGCCTTTTTTGGCGAGCATCTCCCGGATTTCATCCAGGCTGCTTTCCCCGAAGTTTTTGTAGCTGATAAGCTCCGCTTCGCTGGTGCGCACCAGATCGCCCAAAGTGCGAATATTCATTTTCTTCAGGCAGTTGCGGGCACGAACAGAGAGTTCAAAATCAGTGGTGGGCAATTCCAACAGCATGTTGCGGGGCAAAATACGCCTGTCATTGTCGTCCGGAACTTCCATGTACATGGAACTGTCCACATGTTCATAATACATGCGGCCATGCGCGCTGTTGGGATTCACCGATAATAAGCGGTGTAAACACTCTTCCGCATCATTGTAAAATCCGAGATCTTCATAGAGCACCGAAAGGTTCAACAACACTCCTTCACGGGTGGGTTGCCGCTGGGCCATGGTCTCATAAATTGCCAGCGATAATTCATCATCTCCCAGCAGATCGGCGTAATAGGCAAGTTTGAATGCCACTTCCTCATTTTCCGGATCGGCTTGATAGGCTGATTCAAGTTTTTCAGCCGCCGCTTCAATGCGACCTGAATGGGCCAATTTCATGGCCTGCTCATAAAGCGTTTTCGCTTTTCCGGCGTCTTGCGAAGCAGATGGTTTTACGGTTGAAGATGCTGTTGTCGTCATGTGTTAAACTCGGTTCCTCTGTTACCTAATCGGCGGGGCCATCGGTTAAGCGTTCCGTGGCGCTCGCCCTGACAAACCCATAATAATACCAGTTCCGGCCATCCGTGACAACCCGTTGTAGACCATCACATGACCGCTTTCACCAAGGCTGCCGCCTTCGCCAGTATTTCCTCGTATTCCTCATCGGGGTCGCTGTCTGCAGTGATCCCGGCACCAGTGCGGAATTGGGCCAATCCATTGGCAAGATGAAGCGTGCGAATGGCGATATTCAAGGTGCCGTCGCCGGCGGGGCTGATCCAGCCTATGTTGCCACAATATATGCCGCGCAGATGAGCTTCCAGTTCATGAATAATCTGCATCGCCCGTATCTTCGGCACACCGGTAATGGAGCCGCCCGGGCACATGGCCTGGATAATCTGTCCCCAGCCATTGCGTAAAGGATCATTTAATTCACCGCAGATAATTCCATGCGTATGCCAGAGCGTGGGCAATGATTCAAGTTGTCGGCTGTTTTCGACGCGCACTTTGGTGCATATACGCCCTGCATCATTACGCAGTAAATCCACAATCATCGCCAGCTCGGCGCGGTCCTTTTCACTGTGCAGCAGTTCATCGCGGAGTTTCTGATCCATGGCTACGTTATCTAAATCGCGCGGACGCGTGCCTTTAATGGGCCGTGTTTCGATCCTCTGTCCCTTGCGCCGCAGAAATAATTCCGGCGAAGCGGAAATGAGTTCATGCGCGCCGTAACGCATAAATGCGCCGTATTGCGCGGGGTTATGCGCCAGCAGGCGTGTGAAGACCCGATCGCCGCCGGCTGCCACGCGCGCAATCCAGAGTACGGATAAGTTGGCCTGATAAATATCGCCAGCGGCAATATAATCCTGACATCGGCGCACCGCGGCTTTGAACTCATCGGCATTTGGTTGCCGCAATAATTCCGAGCCGGCAGCGTCGGGATAAGCGGCAACGGGCAAGGTGGCGGTAGCGGCGAGTTGAGATTCCATTTGATCCGCGGCTTGCGTGGCCGTAGCGATGTTTTGATGCAGTGCAACCAGCCGCCACTGTTGTGTGTCGGCATCAAAAAGAAAATAGCGTTCAAAGAGTTGCCAGTGGGCCAATGGAACATCCGTCGGCTGGACTTGATACAGCCGCGGGAGCTCATTGATGACACCGGCTTCATAACTTATCCATCCCAGCCAGCCAACGAGTTCGGGTACTGGCTGTAAAATAGAAACCCCGGTTAGAACGCCCTGCCACTTTTGCCAGGCCACAGATAATTCAACAATAATGCGTGCGCGACCCTCGGCAACAGCGGACAGGCCGGTGAATTGGAATGCGATCTGACCGGTGAATGGTTCCATCAGCACGCCGGCGATGGGGTTAACCGCCAATATCACATTGCCATCTGATCCGCTGTGGAGCATCGCCATATCGCCTGGTTGTGCCGCCAACAGGGCCAACAGTCGCATGGGATCAGCCGGGGTGGCGATGTTCCGGGAATGCAAATTGAGTTCGTATCTGGCCATCAAAACAATTCCATTCCCTGCTCTACCGCCAGAAAAATATCAGCCAGACCACCAGCAGCAGCGGCATCAAAATCGGTAAGGCATAATGGACCACATAACGGATAAAGCCCGGACAAGCAATGCCCTCTTGTTGGGCAATGGCACGGATCATCAGATTCGGGCCGTTGCCGATCCAGGTTAAACCACCAAAAAATACCGCACCCAGAGATATGGCCATGACATCGAGCGCTGTTCCCGGATCAGCCAGCCTGTCGCGCAAAAGTGCGGGCGAACCTGCCGTCGCATGGGCTTTATCCGCGGCGACCCGCCCGGAGCCAGGGCGTTTTATTTGTGGGGGTCGTGGCGTGGCAACCGTGTCAGGGCGTTGGGCTAATCGGGCCTGCAGAATAGCCAGGTACGTTGGGGCATTGTCCAATACGGATGACATTGCCCCGGCGGTGAAAAAACATTTTCCGGGACTGCTAAGCCAATACTTCAGATCGCCGGAGCGTCCGCGTGCGGAAAGCAGATTTAATACCGGTGTCATGGTCACAAAGATGGCGAGGAACAAAATACCGATTTCACGGATGGGTTTGAAATTAAAACGATTTTCCCGGCGCAGTTCTGCCGGACAGATCAACAGGGAAATGGCAGATGCCGCAATCATAATACCGTCGCGCCATGGAGCCGCCAGAAACAAGGCCAGCAGGGCCGTGAACAAAAGCAGCAGTTGCTCCCCTCCGTTTATGCTTATAACAGCGGAACTGCTTTGTGCACCGATACGTGGACTTACCGACGGCAACTTGCGGCGATGATGCCGATCCAAAATGTAAAACATCGGCAGCAGCAGGCCCATTGTAAGAAGCCAGACTGGCCATGCGTGGATGGTAATCCACCAGAATGGGACTCCGATGAGAAATCCCAGCAGCAGCGGAGGATCTCCGAGAGACGTTAATGCTGCTCCGACATTGGCAACAATGACAACAAAAAAGACAACATGAAAAGCTTGAATATGGTCGCGATTCATGCGAAAAAATGGTCGCGCCAGCAGCACGGACGCCCCCATGCTGCCCAGGATGTTCGCCATGAGTGCCGCCAGAAGTAAGACCAGCACATTGATTCCGGGCGAGGCCGATTGGTCTACCCGTACCACAATGCCCGACGCAATGATGAACAATGTTCCCAGCAAGACAATAAAATCGGTGTAAAGCGCCACACTTGTGGACAATCCGGCCATCGCCCCACCGCCATAGCACCGCAGGTACCATGCCGCGGCAAGGATGCTCAGGCCCAGGCAATACCAACCGTACCATTTTCTCCACCATTGCGGAAACAGTCCGGGCATCAGCGCAATGCCTCCTAAGAGCACCGCAAACGGCAATATCCATAATGCGCCAACCCGCGGTAGTGAAACGGTGCGGCTAACGCGGGTCAGCAGGCGCTCGGCGAACACCAATATGGTCAACATCAGGGCGGTTACGCCAATGACCACGCGCGGTTTAAAGAAATGGGCTCCGCCGTCCGTTGCATTGAGCATGCGCGGATAGGCCAGATGAACAGAAATAAATGGCCGCTCATATTTCATCGTTCCTATCATGGCCTGTGGGGCGCAAATTGGAAAGACATGCCGACATTTTGCTTTCGTCCGCGCGCTTGACTGGAGTTTAGAACCGTATACCATCCCCTTGTGATTTGTGGCGTAATTACCGGGCATCGGCGATAAACCTCGCCGCCCCCGGGGGAAACAGGTAAGCCGGAGCAAAATGGATCATTCCGTTCGACATAACGAGCGTCCACGGGAACTGAAGTGGTACCACGCATCGGGCATCTTGTATGGTGATTGGGGTACGAGCCGGTTCTATGTGCTGGGTTTGGCGTTCTTTTATTCACTTTATCAAAGTTTCTGGTATGTGCTGGCGGTGGGGGTGCTGGTGGCACTGGTGGGCTGGGCCTACACCATTATTTGTCGGTGCTTTCCCGATGGCGGCGGCGTTTATACCTCGGCCAAACATTTAAGTCGGCAGTTGGCGGTCATTGGAGCGCTGTTGCTGTGCGCGGATTTTATTGTCACTGCCGCGATGTCCGCGTATGACGGCATCCAATATATCGGTGTGCCCAATGACGGCCCGTTGGTGCCTGTGTGCGGGATCGGAGCCATTATCCTCATCGGCATTCTTAATTATTTTGGCCTGCGGAAAGTGGGCGTACTGGCGCTGATTGCGGCATTGGCCACGTTTGTGCTGACCCTGATAATTACGGCGTTCAGCGTGCCTCATCTGGCCACTGGATGGCACCGCATCATGACGCATGGACAGCTTACCGGAAATCTGGGGGATCAATGGTTTGCGCTGGTTAATGTTGTCTTGGCGCTTTCAGGCGTGGAAGCGGTGGCAAATATGACCGGCGTGATGGTTCGCCCCGTCAAGACCACCGCTCGAAAGACCATTTTACCCGTGCTCGTGGAAGTGGTTGTATTAAACGCCATATTGGCCATAGGTATGTGCGCATTAAGCCCGAATCCCAGGCTTCCCCGGGAGACATTCACCACGCCCGCCGTCGTACTTCATCACGAAGTTCATGTGTTCAAAGCTCGGCATCCGGACTGGAAAATCCACCCGCAAATGGTGGGGCAAGTCAAAAGAATGGACACGAATTACGATCGTGAAAACGAAATCCAGAATGAAGTCTTGCGGGTCATGGCCAGTGATTTTGTGGGTCGTCCTTTTGGCTGGATCTGCGGCATCGTCTTCGGTCTGCTTCTTATTTCAGCGGTCAATACCGCCATCGGGGCCATGATGAGTATTCAGTACACGATGTCACGTGATAATGAATTACCGCGGTTTTTGTCCCGGCTGAACATGTTCGGCGTGCCTTGGCTGGCTCTGATCCCGGCGGTTATTGTACCCGTGCTGATTCTCAGTATTTTTCATGATTTAAGCACGTTGGGAGATTTATATGCCATCGGCGTGGTGGGGGCGATAACCATCAATCTTTCCAGTGCGGCACTTAACAGGGAACTCCAACTTCAACGCTGGGAGCGCTTATTTCTGGCGGCGGTGGGTTTAATAATGGGGGCCATTGAACTGACACTGGCGCTCGAGAAACACGAAGCCCTTATCTTTGCGCTGTGTGTGCTGGGCAGCGGTTTGCTGGCCCGGTTCTATACCAAGCAATATCCGGAGCTGACCTTAAAAGTGCGGTCCCGCGTTTTAGCCGGCAGTTGTGCGTCGGCGGTCGTGATCGCTGTGGCCATGTTGAAACTTGGATTTATGTTTTTGCATCATCACCCGGTTTATGCGGGATGGTTATTTGCGGCGACGGGGATTTGTTTGGTTCTGGCGGGGGGAGCGGTTAATCAACTGCGGCGCTTGGTGCCGCAGTTAAAGGCCGCCCATCTACCCGCCGAGGCTGCGGAAACCAAGCCGGAGCAACTCGCGTTCGGCACGCCCGCGCGGGAACTGGAAATGTCGATGCCCAAGGTGCTGGTAGCCACGCGCGGGTCGCCGCGACTTTTGGATTTTGCCGCCCAATACGCCAGGCAATCCGGGGCGATACTGTTTGTGATTTTTGTGCGTCAGTTAAATCTGGCGTTTGCCGCAGATAGCGAAGGCCCGACGCTGGAAGAAGACTCGGAGGCGATTGCCACTTTCCGCAAGGCCCAGGAAGCCTGTAACAAGGATGGCGTTCCACTGGTGCCTATTTACGCGGTTTCTCCCGATGTGGCCTATACGATATTGGATTTCGCCGCAACTTATTCCGTCAACGCGCTGCTGATGGGCGTATCCCGACGCGGCACCATGTTGCGGGCATTGCATGGCGATACACTGACCGCGGTGGCGGATCAGTTGCCGCAAGATATCCCTCTGCTTATTCACGCATGAATGTCATGATTGTCGAGCCGCAAAATCCGGATGACCATGACGATTATTGTTGCTGCTTTTAAGGTTGAATGTGATGATGCTCAAAACCAAACCGGAATGGCAAACCAATGCGTCCGCGGATCTGCCGGATAATATACGCGGGCTGATCTTTGATTGTGATGGCACGCTGGTAGACACCATGCCGGTCCATTATCACGCCTGGCAGATTGCCCTGGCGGAAGCGGGCATTCCGATGACTGAAGATGCGTTTTATCGCCTCGCCGGAATGCCAACTTTGAAAATAGCCGAGTCTCTGGCACGCGCTCATAATTCCAAGGCTTCGGGCGAGCAGATCGCCCATCGTAAAGAGGAAGCTTATATTCAGAGCATTCCCGATATTCAACTGATCCCGGCGGTGGTGGGGGTCGCCCGGCGCGAACGTGGCCGCCGGGGCCTTGCGGTGGCCAGCGGCGGCATCCACCGCATTGTAGATGTACAGTTGCAGGCGGCCAGACTCGCGGATTTATTTCCCGTTGTGATTTGTGCGGATGATGTTGAACACGGTAAACCCGCCCCCGATTCATTTCTTATTGCGGCTTCGCGCATGGGCGTCAAACCTGAAGAGTGTGTTGTGTATGAAGACGGCGAATTGGGATTCCAAGCCGCCGCCGCCGCCGGCATGATCTGTATTGATGTTCGGCCCTGGTATACCGTCGGCAAATAAAGGTGCCTTTTAACCCTGCAACGCGATCTGGCTAGCCACCCTTCGGGGTGGGCTGGAAACCACCCGCCTGCTTCGTTGTCGGGCCGTTTCCGACCCATCGCGGGCCAGTCAGATGACGTTGTAGTGAATTAATGTACCGCCACGGGCTTGGTGCGATGTTTGGGTATTTTCAAAAACAATATAAATGGAATACAGCATAGCACCAGAATGCTCATCAATCGGAAGTTAAACACATACGCCATAACCCCGGCCTGCTGTCCAACTATCTGATAAATCAACCCCAGCGCCTGTTTGTGGGCGGTGACCATAGGGGCGTGCTGAGCAAACATGCCCTGCATTTTTTCCATTTGCGTGTTGAAGGCCGCATTGAGCGCTGTGGTGTGGGATACTATCATATTCTGGTTGATTTGACTTTCACGACTAAGCAACGCGGTGGTGATGGAAATGCCAAAGGCTCCGCCGATATTCCGCATCAAATTATAAATGCTGGTGGCATTGCCCATCTGATCATTGCGCAATGTGCCCACGGCGGTGGTGGTAAGCGGAATAAATAACATGCTGGTGGCAAATCCATTAATAATAATGGGCCAGGTAACGCTGAACTTGCCGATTTCGGTATCTATGTGGCCCAGCAGAAAGCTGGAATAGGCCAGCGCCATCAGCGCACTGATCATTAAAAACCGGTTATCAATAAGATTCGTTAATCGTCCTATGACCAGTATACCCACCACTGATCCCAGTCCGCGCGGACTCACGGCCAGGCCGCTGTCCAGAGCCGAGTATCCCAGTAGTGTCTGGAGGAACAATGGTAACAGCGCCGTGGTGGCGTAGAGCACAATACCGACAATAAAAATCAATACGGTCCCAATCAGCAGATTGCGATTTTTCAATACTCGTAAATTAACCAAAGGGGCATCGCTGGTAAGTTCCCAGGCAATAAACGCTAAAAAGCCCAGCAGCGCGATCGCGGCGAGCCATCGGACCCATACGGCCCCAAACCAGTCCGCATCCTGTCCCTTGTCCAGCATGATCTGCAGGGCCGCAATCCAAACCGACAGCAGGATAAAGCCAACCATATCCAGTTTGGTTTTTATGGCGTGGCGGATATACGGCGGATCTTCGACATAGGTTTGCACCATGAGAAACGCCAGAATGGCCACCGGAATATTGATGTAAAACACCCATCGCCAACTGAATGAATCGGTAATCCATCCACCGAGCGTGGGGCCGATTACCGGTGCGCAAATGACGCCAAAGGTATAAAACGCCATCGCCTGCCCGCGCTTTTCCACCGGAAAACTCTCCAGCAGGATTGCTTGTGCGCTGGGCTGCAACGCGCCGCCTCCGGCACCCTGTATAACCAGTGCCACGATAAGAAATGGAAAATTGGGGGCAGCGCCAGCCATGACGGATGCCGCCGCAAAAATGGTGATGCACGTCAGGAGAAACCGCTTTCGTCCAAAGGTTCGGCTCAGCCACCCCGCCGCAGTCAGCACCACGGCATTGGAGATCAGATAACTCGTAAGGACCCAGGTGGCGTCATCGGGTGTGATCGACATGCTGCCGGCAATATGCGGCAACGCCACATTGGCAATGGACGTGTCCAGCACCTCCATGAACGTGCCGAGCATTACGGAAACCGCAATCATCCAGGGATTGGCCTGCGGTTTCCATAAAGCATGATCCTGGGATACGGCGGTACTCACGGTTGCTCTCCCGCATCCGTGCCCACCGTGATCCTCGCGCGCACGTTTCCCGCCGCCGTTCTTGAGGCAACGTGTCGCCGGCTGGCCGCGCTTTGTCGCCAGAGAGTTGAATCCGCCATCATGTTCCGTGCGGCGGCCATCAAATGCTTTCTGGCGGACGGTTTGAGGCCGGCGGAAAATTCCTGAATTTTTCGGTAATAATCCGGCATGACCGTCTTCATGGTGCCGCGTCCTTTTTCCGTAATCCGAATCACACTGCTGCGCCGATCATGCGGTGTCGGCTCTCTACATACCAATCCCGCGCGAATCAGCCCTCGCAACAGCTCGGTCATTGTAGGCCGTGACACTCCGCAATACCGGGCCAGCTCCGCTGCGCACATGCGGTCTTCCTTCTGATGTCGAAGGATCATCAGAATGGTAATGCGTCCGCGCGACAGTCCGTGCCGCGCGAGATGATCTTCCACCACGGCGATCATATCGTTGACCAGCCGAAGCAGCAGAATGTAAAGTTCCACCGCCTCAATATCCGCCTGGGGATAATCCTTGGCCATCGCCCGGAGAGTTTGATGCTTGGGCAGGTCCTTGAGGTAAATAATCTGCGAACTCATAAGGTAAATTGTAAGGTACCTAACATTAAATGTCCAATGGTCCGCCGTACCGGCAGCAATGATTCATTTTGTCGGGACAACAGTATACAATCGTAAGCGTTGGAGCATCCGATGAATAAGAATGTTAATCGGGTTCCCAGTAAGCCGCTGACCGGTACAGCCGCCTGTCTTCTGGTGTTACTTGGGCTATTGGTGTTGGCGTTGGCGGCCATCGGAGTGGTGAATTGGAAGGTGGGGCGCGGCGTGCCGGATACAAGAGTGTCCACGGCGGTGGGCGTTCATGAGGGGCGTTGAATTAATTGTTTCGCCGCCAGCAGAGCGCTGGGGCGATCGGGAAAATCATTTTCCAGTTGGCGATCATAAAGTTCCTCCAGCCATAATTTGAACCGTGGTCCGGGTAAAACCCCCATGGCAATTAAATCTCCCCCATTGACAAAGCGATCGGGCGTAAGGGGTCCCGCCTTTTGCAGTTCGGCGATATATGCGGCAAGGGGCGGGTATTGGCCATCATGCTGATGCTCGGCGGCGTAAATCCGCAGCAGATCATCTGACCAGGCATGAGCCAGCATACGTTTGAACGCGGCCAATCTCATATTTCGCCAGTTTCCCAGCACCGGGAGATTGGTCAAAATCCATTTTATCGATTCCGCTTCTTCCGTGCTGAGAACAATATCGCATTGCAAGCCCTCAATAGTGGCCAGGGCTGCGGCCGGAACGGATGTGTTTTTTTGCGGTTCGGCCATATCCAGCACCAGCGCCGCCAGTGCCTGGGAAAAAGAGCTGCTTTTGGGCAATGCCGCCAGCCTGGGAAATCTGATGCTTTTGTTGGCGGCAACGGTCGCGCAAGCAGGCCAGAAGGATCGAAACAATCCGCTTTCAATAAGCAGTGTGACAGCGGTTACGCGCGACGGATCCTTAAGTATTTTTCGTAATTCCTGGCCAATACGTTCACGGCTTATTTCAGAGAGTTTGTCGGCGTTGGCACAAATGGCCATCCAAGTTGCCGGTTCAATGGTAAATCTTAGTCGGGCGGCGAAACGGATGGCCCGCATCATGCGCAGGTGGTCTTCGCGGAACCGATGCGCCGGATCGCCGATGGCGCGAAGTATTTTGGCGTGAATATCCGCCTGACCACCAACATAATCAATAAGCCGATTGACTACTGGATCAAAAAATAGTCCATTACAGGTAAAATCCCGTCGCTGGGCATCGTGTTCAGCGGTGGTGTATGTCACGCTGTCAGGTCGGCGGCCATCGGAATATATGCCGTCGGAGCGGAACGTGGCAACTTCCAGGGATCGTCCCTGCTGGCGCACCATGACCACACCAAACGCTTCACCAACATGCACGCTGCGCGGGAAAAGTCCCATGATCTGATCCGGACGGGCGGATGTGGCAATGTCGTAATCCTCGGGTGTGGTGCCCATAAGTTGATCACGCACAGATCCCCCGGCAAAATAAGCTTCGAATCCGGATGATTGGAGTTTTTGAACCACTTCGGTGGCCAGATGCCGCAAGTCAGGTTTTACATGGTCGACCATGGGTGGCATTATACGCTTTGTATAAATCCGCGCGCAGCGGTGTTCGTCGCGGCTGCTGCTTGGCAAGGGTCCTGGGTAGTCCGCAGTCAGTGTTATGGAGTTGCGGTCCGTGAAAGCAGTTCTCATTTTCTGCCGCCAGATGGCGGGATGGCTGTTGGCTGTGGCGCTGATCTTCGCACCCTGGGCATGGGGAACCGTTAAGCCTATTGGATTATCGGGTCTGGAAATTATTGTAGCGCTGGCCGCTGCATTGTGGTTCATGGCGATGCTCGAGCCGCAGTGCCGCCCGAAAATACCACGCCTCGCCGTGGTGTGTGTGGGGCTGCTCTTGTTGCAAGGTTGGTGGATGGCCTTCAACGCCCACAGCGTTTACAACGCGGTGGCCCATACGTTCACGCCGGCGCATCCGCTGATTCGCCTGCTTCCCGGTTCAGTGGATCAGACCATTGCGGTGGCGGCAATGCTGCATGTCACCGTCATTCTGCTGGCCTTTCTGATCGCGTGCGATTTTGTGCGGTTTTCCGAATGGCGCATGCGGTTCTGGAAGACATTGGCAATGACCGGTGCGTCCATATCTGTTTACGGATTGGGGGCCAAGGCTGGAATATTTGACAACATGTTCCATGTACCGGGGGATCAAGCGAGCGTATTTGGATCGTTCGTTTATCACGGCGTGGCCGGAGCATATCTGAATCTAGCCATTCCCGCGCAATGGGGTCTGATGATATTGTATTTCCGGGAATCACGGCCGGCGCGCCAATGTATATTCTGGGCCATCATGACCCTGTTGACCATCAGTGGCGTGATGCTCAACATATCGCGTGGGGCGGCGCTGATTTGTGGTGGCGAATTGGCGCTCTTGGCCCTGCTGGTTATTTGGATGTATCGCCATGATCCTCGGATGTATGCGCTGCTGGGGCGGTGGAAACACCTTTTACTTGCGGGGGCGTGTGTGGTGGTGTTGGCCGGGGGATTGGCTGTGCGGCATAACCTGGCGCGATGGGAGACGTTTTATAAGGATTTTTCATGGCATAATAATGGTCGGCTGCTGGAGTGGCGGGTGGGATGGGGTATGGCAATGGTTCATCCATTGTTTGGTTCCGGGCCGGGAAGTTTCAAGATTCGGCTGCCGCTGTCCCATCACATGATTCAGGCATTGTACAGCCATTGGATTGTAACTTTTTATGTGCCGGGGCATCGGGTGAGCCGGTGGAGTAATGCGACCAATGACTATTTGCAAACGCTGGTACAATGGGGCGTGGCCGGTATGGTGGTGTGGGGCGTGCTGGTGTTCGGGCCGTTTTGGCCGGGGGGGACTGGACATGAGCGTGGGGTAAGGCGGATGTTGTCAGCGGATGATATTTTGCGGTGGTGTTCGCGCATTGCGTTGCTGGGTGTTTTCATTCATGCCAGTTTTGATTATCCCCTGGAAGTGGCATCGCTGGAGTTGGATGTGGCATTTTATCTGGCACTGAACTGGGCGGGGCGGTACACCGTGCTGTAAACAAACAGTTTCTTAACGCTGCGCTCTTAGTATCCACATATTGATCGCGTAGCATCGGGTCATGGAATTGGTGCGACAGATTACGGAATCGCGGCATCCGCTCAACAGAGTATCGGCGGGAACCACGGGTGATATTGCGGGAATTTCCGCGCCGCACGCACTTCCCATGGTCAATCGTCCGGACTTTGCGTCCGTGTTTGATTGTGGGCAGTCGCACATGACTGCGGGCGGCGAGGGGGCTTATCCTGAACCGCTGGATGCCGTGGTTATTTCGGATATTCACCTTGGCAGTGACAATTGTCAGGCTAAGTTGGTAACTGGGTTTCTGGAAAATATTCTGGCCGGACGGACGCCTGCCAGGCGGTTAATCATCAATGGTGATGTGTTCGATTCCATCGACTTTCGGCGCTTGAAAAAAACGCATTGGAAAGTGCTTTCGATGATCCGGCATCTTTCGGACAAGATGGAAGTAATATGGACTTGCGGCAACCATGACGGCCCGGCGGAAATTGTATCCCACTTGCTGGGGGTGCAGGTCCTTAATGAATTTATTTTCACCTCTGGCGGGCGGCGGATGCTGGTGCTGCATGGGCATATCTTTGATGATTTTATTGATGAGCACCCCGTTCTGACATGGTTTGGTGATCTGATTTATAACACACTGCAGCGGATTGATCGGCGACATTATATCGCCCGGCTGGCCAAGGCCCGATCAAAGGTATTTCTGCATTGTCTGGAAAAAGTCCAGCGAAAATCCATTGCCCATGCCCGCCGGCGCGGGTGTGATGTGGTGATGTGTGGTCATACGCACCATAGCGCGGCGGCCCGTGAGCAGGGTATCGATTACTTCAACAGCGGTTGCTGGACCGAATTGCCCCCGACATGGCTGGCTGTTTACGCCGGGCGGGTGGCAATATGTCCGTATACGCAGGAGTCGGTGGCGGATGACCTATCAGCGGAGGTGCCAGTTTCGGCACGGGCATAGCATCGAAATTCGCGCAGATAAGCGGTTATATCCGGGGCGATCACAGGGGATGGTGCCCCTGTAAGCATTATTATTTCCTTGTTAATTGCCGAAAATTTGCCGGTTTAACGTCCGTGGCAACAGGCCGGTTACGCTGCTTCCGGACGGCCTGGACGGTTTTTCCAGTACCAACGCTGGATATATCCACACTTTTATGGGAAAATTAAAAATGGAGTTGGTTGAACTCTCCGGGTCAGCGGGACTCGGAAACGAAAATCAACCGATTTCGACGAAAATTTATTTGACACGCGGCGCGTGAGCGGATAAAAATCGTCCGATATGACCACGGGGCGGATGTCTTGCTTTGGAGGCTATTGCATGAAGCGGTACGCGGCACTTTTACTAATGCTTGGCGCGGCGTCGATGTTGCCAATGTTGGCGGGCTGTCAAACACTCACCGACACACCGGGACAAAACGCGGTGCGCGTTGATCACGCCGTTACGACGGATTGGCTTCAGATTCCGGATAATGCCGAATCGGTTCTATTATTGAACCGCCCAACACAGTTGTCCGACAGGCCAGTGCCTATGCAGTGATCGCTGTGGCCTGATTTTGGCCCGGCTTGGAACTGCCCGCATTCGTGCCGGATTGGCGCACCGTTTGGCCGTCTGAAATTGGATGGGTGGTGTGTTGACGTTTTTTACCGCATGGGTATTCCCAGGCGATTCCGATACGGCAAGCGATGGCACGGATATTTGTTGGCCGGTTATTGTCATTGAGCCGATAATGAAAATACTGCGGTGATCTGAGGCTATATTCAGACTGGTGATCGCCGTCAGCGGGTTATCGATTCGTTCCGTGGATACGGATTGTCGGCAGTTTTGGCCGCCGTCGTTTATATGACCGCGAGGGTTAATCAATGATGAAATATCGTATCGTGATGTCGATGGTGCTTGCCTGTGCCTTGGGGCTTGGCGGTTGCAGCGCGCAGCGGCAGAGTACCGCAGTCGAGCATTTTGTCCGCGGAAAGCTGGATTCTGAGAGTGGCAAAATTCGGCAGGCGCTGGAAGAACTGACCGAGGCGATCAGCCAGAATCCCGATATGGTGCTGGCGTACGAAGCCCGTGGAGATATTTATCGTAAACAGGGGCGATTACACAACGCCATTGACGATTATCAACACGCCGTCACGCTGAATCCAAAAAGCTTTCATAGTTGGTATGAACTGGGTGTGAGTTTTCAAGCGGTACATAA